>JAFBAJ010000828.1 GCA_019247865.1 Acidobacteriota bacterium | reverse complement strand
CATCGAATGCCTCGAAAGCAACCACGCCGAACGCACACGCTCCCTCGACTTCAGCTTCATCGAAGAGCTGCATCACGTCGCTTAAAAAAAGTCACAAGTCAGAAAGTCCCAAGTCCCAAGTCAAAAGCAACCTGTCTTTGACTTGGGACTTGGGACTTGAGACTTGAGACTCAAATACAAGGTTCTGTTTGACCGTGGTTGTGGTAGGAATCTTCGTTGGGCGCGCCGAAGGAGATGCCTGTGGCGCGCGCCGTGCTGATGAGCTGGCCGTCGGTCGGCACAGATTTGATCCTGGCGATGGCTTCGGAGATGGGAACGGTGACGATGTCCGCGGCCTGAAGCGCGACCATCACACTGCGCTTGCCCTCTGCGAAGGCGCGCACGGCGCACGCGCCGAAGCTGGTCGCAAGCATCCGGTCAAAAGCGTTCGGACGACCGCCGCGCTGCAAGTGTCCGAGCACGACGCAGCGCGTCTCTTTGCCGGTCAATCTCTCCAGCTCCATCCGGCAATAGTTGCCGACGCCGCCGAGTCGCGGCGCGTGCTGCTCGTCGCCCTTGTCCTGATAAATCTGCTCGCCCGTCGTCTCGCGCGCGCCCTCGGCCGCGACGATGATCGTAAACTGCGAGCCACAGCGGTCGCGCTCCTTAATCTTCGCGGCGACCGACTCCATCGTGAAAGGAATTTCGGGAATCAGAATCACGTCCGCGCCGCCCGCGATGCCCGAATGCAGCGCGATCCAGCCGGTGTGACGTCCCATCACTTCGAGAATCATCACGCGGTCGTGCGATTCGGCCGTCGTGTGCAGGCGATCCAGCGCCTCGGTCGCGATGTCGAGCGCCGTCACGAAGCCGAACGTCAGCTCCGTGCAGGCCAGATCGTTATCGATTGTTTTGGGCACGCCGATGACCGGAAAGCCGAGGCGGTCGAACTCCGCGGCGATGGCGAGCGAGCCTTCTCCGCCGAGCACGACCAGACCTTCGATGCCGAGCTGGTGCAGATTGCCGATGGCCTCCTGATAGATCTCCTCCGGCTTGACGACACGCCCGTCCGCCGTGCGCTCGACGAAGCAGCCGCGATTGCGCGTGCCGAGAATCGTCCCGCCGCGCGGCAACAGTCCGCGCACATGCTCCGGCTTCAGCTCGCGCGTGCGCGTCTGCGCGCCCAGCAAGCCCTCAAAGCTGTCCTCGATGCCGATGACGCGCATCCCGTACTCGCCGACGGCGGTCTTGACCACCGCGCGGATGACCGCGTTCAAGCCGGGCGCGTCACCGCCGCCCGTCACAATGCCGATTGTTTTATACATGTCCTTCTTACTGCCTGACCTTTGGCGGCTCGTACTGCTCGCCGTAGTCCGGATATTCGCGTGTCACGACCTGTCCGGGTCGAGTGTTTTCGGTCAGCATCGTCAGCGCGTCGCGCAGCACTGTGCGTTGCAGCTCTCGCATGCCGGGACGCCCCAGGCTGTTGCCGATCTTGAAGCCTTTGGGATAGAGCGCGCGCGGCGGGCGCATCTGTCCCGAAACTTCCGGGCTCACGGTGATCAGAACCGTCGGGACGCCTTTCATCTCGATCTCGCGCTGAACCGCTACGACCGTGCGGTGGCAGACGTTTGGTCAGCCGCCCGTGAGCACGACCGCGTCGGCTCTGGAACCTCTGTCGATCTCGTTCGCAATCTCGCGCGCCGTCCCCTCATACATCGCCTTGAGCTGCATCGTGTAGCCCATATAGCCGACATGCTTGCGCGCGATGCCGCCGATGAAGCCCTCCGCTTCCAGGTCGCGCAGCACGTCGAGCGGAAAGACGACGTTGATGTCTGCGTCCGCGTCCGTGTGATCGTAGTGATGATGCGTGACCATCAACTGCTCCGACTCCGCGTCGGGCGGAATCAGGCGATAGGTCAGGTCGCCCAACTCGTCCGCGATGTTAAAAGGCTCCTGACTTTTGAGATGGACGCCGCCCGCCGTGACGATGGCGATGGTCGCTCGCTTGAGCTCGCCGTCAAAGGGCGTGAACGGCACGCATTTTCTTGAAATAGTCATCGGAATTTCTGTCTTCTAAAGAGCGCCTGCGGGCTGAAAGCTTTGAAAGGAGCGGCTTCCTCAGAAGCAATCCTTCCGACACGCTTCAGCCCGCCGGTGTGGGCTCGTCTTGAACATGCGCCCGTGGGTTACAGCTTGCGAAGCACCTCGAACAAATCTTCGTTGTCGGGTTGATCCGCGATGTTGTGGATGTCTTTGTAGGCGATCTTGCCTTCCTGATCCACGATGAACAGCGCGCGTTCCGAGATGCCGTCGGCCTCGCGCCACGCGCCGTACTGTTTGGCGACTTCGCCTTTCGGATGAAAGTCGCTCAACAGATCATACGAGAGTCCGCCGAGGCTCTTCGCCCAGGCGGCGTTACACGGGACGCTGTCGACAGAGATGCCCAGCACGTGGGCATCGTAGCCTTTGAAGCGTTCGAGGTCGGCCTCGTACGCAGGCATCTGCGCGGTTCACACGGGCGTCCACGCCAGCGGGTAGAACGCCATCACGACGTTCTGCTTGCCCCGAAAATCCGAGAGCCGCACCACCTTGTCTTTCTCCAGGTGGCTCTTCAACTCGAAGTCCGGAGCCATCTCTCCAACTTCAGGCATGAAAGTTCCTCCTCTTCCGGTTCGGTTTGCAAAGAGCTTTAGTTGTTTCAGAAAAACTTGCAGCAAGGGTACAACTTTGCGTTGAGCGATTTCAAGCGCTCCACGCCAAAGGCACAAAAAGAGCACAAGTCAGTGCCGCCTGCTGACATGAGTTATGCTAAATTCAACAGCACATGACGGACAGCATCATTGTCAACAAGCGCGGGGCGGAGCGCGCGCGCAAAGGCCATCTCTGGATTTACCGAAGCGATGTCGCGGACGCTGCGGGGAGCGCGGGCGGGGCGACGGTGAGCGTGCGCGACGAGCGCGGGCGCTTCGTCGGGCAGGCGCTCTACAGCGACCGCTCGGAGATCTCTCTCCGCCTGCTGACGACGCGCGAAGAGACGATTGACCGAGAGTGGTGGCGCGCACGCCTGCGCGCGGCGGCGGCTCGCAGAGAGAGCTTTCGCAGGGGGACGAACGCCTATCGCCTCATCTATTCAGAGGGCGACCTGCTCTCTTCGCTGATCGTGGATGTGTATGGAGAAGTGCTGGTCTTACAAACGCTCTCGCAGGGCACAGAGGCTTTGAAAGGGATGCTGGTCGAGCTGCTCGTCGAAGAGTTCGCGCCGCGCGCCGTCATCGAGCGGAACGACGTGCGCGTGCGCGAGCTGGAGGGCTTGCCGACGCGCGCGGGGCTGCTCTACGGCGAAGCGCCCGAAGAGTTCGAGATCGAGCAGGACGGCGTGCGTTTTCTGGTCGCGCCGCTCGCGGGACAGAAGACCGGCTCGTTTCTGGATCAACGCGAGAACCGTCTCGCCGCACGCGCCGTCGCCAAAGGGCGCGCGCTCGATTGCTTTACCTTCAACGGAGCCTTCGCGCTTCATCTCGCGCCGCACTGCGAGAGCGTCGTCGGGCTTGATATCTCGGCGGAGGCCGTCGCGTCTGCGCGGCGCAACGCGGAGCTGAACGGCGCGCGCCACGCAGAGTTTCGCGAGGCGAACGTCTTCGACGCTTTGCGCGAGATGGAGTCCGCGCGCGAGAGCTTTGAGACGATTGTCCTCGACCCGCCCGCGTTCGCCAAGAACCGCGCGAGCGTCCGCGCGGCCGTGCGCGGCTACAAGGAGATCAACCTGCGCGCGCTGAAGCTCATCGAGCCGGGCGGGCACCTCATCACCTGCACCTGTTCGTATCACATGTCCGAAGAGCTGTTCCACGGCATCCTGTCGGAAGCCGCGCAGGACGCGCGACGCCGCATCCAGCTCGTCGAAAAGCGCATGCAGTCGCGCGACCATCCCGTGCTCGTCGGCGTGCCCGAAACCTATTACCTCAAATGCCTCATCGCGCGCGTGCTTGATTGATGAGCTTTCATTTCGTGTAGGGCCTGACCATGGTTCTTTCGGCCGCCACGATCTTCCAGCCGCCTGCGGTCTTCTTCCACACGTTCAGATATCGCATCCGAAACGAAAAAGTCCTCTTGTCCGGCGTCTCGCTCTCGACCTCAGAGAGCCCCGTCGCCACAGCCGTCTGACCGTACACACGCACGATGAGGTCGGATAGTTTGAAGGAGGTGAGCGACATGGAGGAGAGATTTTGTCCGGGCCTGTACACCATGACGGTTCCGTCGCCCTGGATCAGATAGGCTCCGTCCGCCGTCAGGTCGTCCCAGTTGCTCTCGCCTCTGAGAGCTTTTTGTCGGCCCAGCTCTTCGAACCGCAGAATCTCTTTCTCGACCGACGCCGCTTTGTCCGTGTGGCCCCGACGCTTCGCCACGCGTTGTGCGAGTGCCGTGTGCGGCCAGAGCAATGAACAGAGTAAGAGTGCCGGAACGATTTTTCTGAAGGCCATAATGTTCTCTCTTTCTCAGAAGCGATTTGAAAAAGCCGCAGCGCGGCGCGAAGCTCAAGAGCGGCGCGAAGCTGAAGAGCGGCGCGAAGGGGGAGCGCGGCGCGAAGCTGATTAAAAGCCGCAGAGCGAAGCTGATTAAAAGCCGCAGCGCGGCGCAATGTTTTTTTGAAGAAGCCGCAGGGCGGCGTAATGTTCTTTGAAGAAGCCGCAGAGCGGCGTCATGTTTTTTGAAGAAGCCGCAGAGCGGCGCAATGTTTATAGCCCCAGCCAACGCACATCGTTGAGCTCCGTGAGGAGCGACATATTCCGCTCCTGACGGAGCTCATCTGTGGGAGACTTGGGGGGCTATAAACATATAGCTCCTCCGGAGCTTAGGTCAGCTATCAGCATCTCGCTCCTCCGGAGCTTAGGTCAGCTATCGGCATCTGGCTCCTCTGGAACTTCGATTCACTATCAACATCTCGCCACTCATGAAGCTTTGATCCGCTCTCGACATCTGGCTCCTCGCGGAGCTGCGAGCAGTGGCTTTTTCAAACAGCTTTTTAGACGCGCGCCGGTTTGACGAGCCCGAAGGTGAGCCCTTCCGGGTCTGTGATGACGGCCATCTCATCGCCGTCGGGCAATTTCTGCGGCGGGATAACGACCTGTGCGCCGAGCTCGATGGCGCGCTCGATCTGTTCCGCGATGTTCTCGACTTCGACGTAGAGCGTGACCATCGCGCGGCCTTCGGGCGCGGCGGGCCAGATGCCGCCCTGTATGCCGCGCTCCGAGCCCGTCGCCACCATGCGATAGCCGAGCGCGTTGTCAGCGTTCGTTTCCCACCCGAACAACTGGCGATAGAATTCGCTGAGCTGCTCCGGCATCTTCGACAGGATCTGCCATTGAATGACTGGTTGTCCCACGGTCTTTCTCCTCGATTCAATTATCTGCGCCCGCTCCGGGCGGAGAGTTTGCGGACTTGTTCAGAGAGCTTGCGGATGACCTGTGCGGCGAAATCGTTGCGGTCACGGCACAGGCTGTCGGACTTGTCGAGCCAGCGGTCGGGCGTCGCCATTTCGAGCAGGCCGAGCCGCAGGAGCCGGCTGAGCGCGATGTTGACTTCGTCCGGAGCCGTGTTGAGCACGCGCGCGATCCAGCGCACGTCGGGTCTGAAGTATTCCAGTTGAAGCAGCTCCAGAATGGATTGGTGGCGCGTATCGGAAAGCAGTTGGACGGCGTCGAGCGTCAACTGCTGAGCCATGCTCGCCATCACCGTCTTGCCGGACTTCATCAGCTCCGCCTGAGCGACGAACGCCTCTATGTCCTCCTGCGAGAGATTCAAACGACGACCGAACTTCTCGATCATCTGCGTGGTGAGCCGTCTCTTTCCGCGCAGAACCTGCGAGAGCGTGGAGTGATCTACATCGAGCTGAAGCGCGAACGAGCGGAGGGAGTATTGCCTGTTGTGCGAGCACCTGCGCGCGAGTTCCGTTTGCAGGTAGAGTCGGAAGCCGGACGCGTTGACCGTCCGTAAGTCCGAGCGTTGGGGGAGCGCTTTCATGTTGCGGATAGTAGCAAGCCGGTCAGGGCTCTACAATAGATGCGCCCGATTAAGCGGGGCATCTCTCTGCCCCGCTTCACTGGTCGTCGAGGAGTTTCGTCGTGTGCTCTGTGACGCTCGGCGGCTGGACGATTTCGGCCGTGCGTGGTGCTGTCGCGTGCAGGTCTGTGACGGGCACGCTCTGTGCGGAGTGCAGAAAGCTCTGTCGCGGCGCGGCGACATGCGCGGGCGCGTGTGCGCTGTTGAGCGTGGGCACGTCCTCTCCGAAGAGGCGATAGTAGAGGAACCAGGCGAGCCCCGCCAGAAAGACCGTGACCGGCAGGAACACTGGAAACGGCGAGTCGAAGATGAGTGATAAAAATATCGCTACCGGCACCAGCACGCCGCTCAGAAACATGAGCTTGGCTCCCTGCCGCCTGGCCTTGCGTGTCTGTGAATGGCCGCTCACGAACATCGCCGTCTCCGGCGGCGCGTCGCCTCCCGCCAGGAACGCCGTCACCGCGCCGAGCTGAAGCCCGCAACGCGAACAGAAACGCATCTCTTCAGAGACCTGTTGTTGACCACATTTGGGACAGTACATGCGAAGACCTCTCTTAGGGCACGGCTGTTGCTGCTCGGAACAGATGCTCCAGCTTTGACTTGCGCTTACGACGCCGGCAAAAGCAAAGTTCACAAACTTTTATTCCGCACGAAAGGATACAACCATGTTCTTTGAGAGAATGCACGAAAGGCTCGCCCCGTTTCCGGTCTTTCTGAGGAGAGTGGCCGGGTCTTTCGTCCTCTCCGGCCTGCTCGTGGGGCTGGCGCTGTTCGCGGGCCTCGCGGGTTATCACTGGCTGGCAGGGTTCGGCTGGGTGGACTCTTTCCTCGAAGCCTCCATGATCTTGGGAGGCATGGGGCCGGTCAATCAACTGCCGTCGCCCGGAGCGAAAATCTTCGCGGCCGTCTACGCGCTCTTCAGCGGCCTGATGTTCATCGCCGTGATGGGCATTCTGCTCTCGCCCGTCGTCCATCGCATGCTGCACAAATTTCATCTGGACGGGAGCGACCTGCAAACGGACGAATGAAAAAGATGCCAGAAAAAATGGTCCGGCAGTGTTAGCCTGTGAGAGAAACCTGCCAGGCAAAGGAAGGCTCAACATGAAATCCGCCCTCGCTTCTTTTATCGCCGCGACTTTCATAATCCTGACCCTCACAGCGCCTCAGAGCGTCCGGTCGCAGGACGCGCCGCTGCAAACGAAGGTCCGGCAGGATGCGCTGGTCGCGCGGCTGGAGCGCGACATCCCGCAGCTCATGAGAGAGGGCGACGTGCCCGGACTCTCGATCGCACTCATACGCGGCGGAGAGGTGGTCTGGCACAAGGGCTTCGGCGTGAAGAACGCCGAGACGAAAGAGCCTGTGGATGACCGGACGATCTTCGAGGCGGCTTCGCTCAGCAAGCCCGTCTTCGCGTATGCCGTGATGAAGCTGGTCGAGAGCGGGCGGCTCGATCTGGACACGCCGCTCAACAAATATCTGCCGGGCACTTACGATGTCGGCGACGACGCGCGGCTCGAACAGATCACGGCCCGCCGCGTCCTGAGCCACACGACTGGCTTTCCGAACTGGCGACCGCGCGGCGAAACGGGTCTCAGGATTTATTTCACGCCGGGCGAGCGTTTCAGCTATTCGGGCGAAGGCTTTGTCTACCTGGCGAAGGTCGTCGAGCACATCACAGGCGAAGAGTTCAACGCGTTCATGAAACGCATGGTGTTCGAGCCTCTGGGGATGACGAGCAGCAGCTACGTCTGGCGGGACGAATACGACCGGCTCAAAATTTTCACGCACAATTCCATCGGCGTTCCCTTAGGACAGAACAAGCCTGCGCAGGCCAATGCCGCCGGGAGCCTTCACACCACGGCGCAGGATTACGGCCGCTTCGTCGCGGCCATCCTCAAAGGCACCGGGCTCAAAAAGGAGACTCACCGGCTGATGCTGACGCCGCAGATCAGAGTCGCAGCGGGCGGAACCAATACGATCAACAAAGCTCCCGATAAACTCTCGGACAATATTTCGTGGGGGCTCGGCTGGGGCTTGCAACAGACTGCGGACGGGCTCTCGTTCTGGCACTGGGGCGACAACGGCAACACGAAGGCGTTCATCGTCGCCTTCGACAAACAGCAGGCGGGCGTGGTCGTCTTCACCAACAGCGCCAACGGGCTCTCGATCATGCGCGAGGTCATCGGCGACGCGCTCGGCGGTCGCCAGCCCTCGCTCGCGTGGCTCAATTACGAGTCCTACAAATCTCCGGCCCGCGTGCTCTTCAAAAACATTCTCGCCAAAGGCGCGGACGCAGCTCTCGCCGAATACAGGGAACATCGCAAGGGGAGCACGGTGGTGAGCGAGGCGCAGATGAACAGCCTCGGCTATAACCTGCTGGGGCTGAAGCGAACCAAAGACGCAATCGAGGTCTTCAGGCTCAACGTCGAAGATTACCCGCAGTCGTTCAACGCCTACGACAGTCTGGGCGAAGCCTACCTGCTGAACGGCGACAAAGAGCTGGCGATCAAAAACTACCAGCGCTCGGTCGAGCTCAACCCTAAGAACACGAACGGCGTGGATGCCTTGAAGAAGCTGCGGGAGCAATAAAAATTTAGCCACAGAGCGCACAGAGGACACAGAGAAAAGAGATGATTTAAATTTCTCTGTGTCCTCTGTGCGCTCTGTGGCTAATGCCTTACACGAAGCTTGCGGCCTGTGGCGTTCGTGCCGGTGGGCTCCAGATTGCCACAGCCATTCCCTGAGGCGCGCCGCCTCGCTCAGCCACAAAACATAGGAAAACGGCTGGCAGCGCTCTGTCCGAAAGCTGGCACGGGCGTTGCGATGAAGCGTCTGTGCTGGTCGAGGGAGAGTCGGATGCGGCAGCAGAGCAGTGGATTGCCGGACAAGAGCCGAGGCTTAACCCCTCACCTATCGGCAGACCCAAATTGATCGAATCAAGAAGGAGAGGAAACAGAAGATGATACGCAAACTGGGAATAGTGATGGCGCTCGTGCTGACGATGTTCGCCGGCAGCGCAGTGTTCGCTGCGACCCCTAAGACGCCCGGACAGAACTCGAACATGGCTGCGGACAACGGCATGAAGAAGAGCAGCGGACGCCGTCGCCATCATCGCCGCCGTCATGGTCGCAAGCGCAAGTCCATGAGCAAGTCTGCGACCAACGCCAACACGCGGTAAGGCACAGTCGCCTGTCGCCGGAGCATCATTGAAAATCCGATTCGCGCCGCACTCCTTTGAGCCCGGAGTGCCATTTGGGAAAGAGGAATGCGGCGCGTTTGAGCAGCGCGAGGAGGTGGCGAAAGAACTACCTCGCGCACGCGAGAGAGGGGAGCGAGCCGGAAGAGGAGACGGCGCGCGCCCCTTTCCGCGTCTAACGAAAGAGCAAGTGTCAACAGATGAGCAGCAGGGTCAGCGAGCACCGTCGAAGCCATACGTGGTACTGGTATGTGCCTCTCGGCGTCGCCTGCCTC
>JAFBAJ010000805.1 GCA_019247865.1 Acidobacteriota bacterium | reverse complement strand
GGCTATGTCACAGGCAGGTCAACAAAGTGAATCGCTTTCTGCGGCATCCGGCTTGCTCTCTTCACTGTGAAGCGCCACGTATGCGTACGGATAACGTGCATTACTGCAATTTAACGAACCAGTGGAGGGAAAGTTATGAATGCTATTGAGCTATTGAAACAGGACCACGAGAAGGTTTCCGGTATTTTTGAGAAGCTTGAGCCGACCACGGAGCGCGGCCTGAAGACGCGCGAAGAGCTCTTCACACAGCTCAAACAGGAACTGGACGTGCACGCGGCCATCGAGGAAGAGATTTTTTATCCGGCCATCAAGGACGCGGATGAGACGCACGAGATCACGCTCGAAGCCTACGAGGAGCACGCCGTCGTCAAGCGGCTCTTAAAGGAGCTGGCGGCCGAGCCTAAGGACACGGAAGAGTGGAAGGCCAAGCTGACCGTGCTCAAGGAGAACGTCGAGCATCACGTCGAAGAGGAAGAGGGCGAGATGTTCCCTAAGGCCCGCAAAGTTCTGGGCGAGGATCAGATCGAGCAGCTCGGCGAGCGCCTGGAGGCCGCCAAGCAGCAGAAGACGAGCGCCGCCGCAGGCTAAGGCCGCCGCCACTTTTTCATCCATCCAGCAGGCGTTACGAAGGTCACGCGCGCCAAGTTTGACGCGCCCCTCCGTGACGCCTTATTCTTTTTAGCAGCTACTTTGTAGCTCAGGTCAGACCGCCTGCGGTAGCGGGCGGGCTCTTTTACTGATGCAAACACCCGCCCGCTACCGCAGGCGGTACTGACTTTGGTTATGCGCGAATGCCCCCGTTGCGAACGCTGTTACGCGGACGAAGTGCTGGTCTGTCCCGAAGACGAGAAGGAGACGCGCAAGTCTCTGCCGGGCGGGACCACGCTCGCCGGACGCTACCTGCTGGAAAAGCGTCTGGGGCGCGGCGCGATGGGACAGGTCTATCTGGCGCGCGACGAAAATCTGGTCACGCGCCGCGTCGCGGTCAAGACAGTGCGCCCGGACATCCTCAACGATGAGGAGATGCAGGAGGGCGAGGCCATCGCGCGTTTCGAGCGCGAGGCGCGCACCGCCGCTTCGATCCAGCATCAGAACGTAGTGGCCGTGACGGACTTCGGCAAGACTCCGGAAGGCGTCTTCTTTCTCGTCATGGAATACGTCGAGGGAGAGACGCTGCATCACCTCCTGCGCCGCGAAGGAACCCTGAGCGCAAAGCGCGCGCTCGATCTCCTGCGACAGGTGGCCGAAGGCGTCGAGGCCGCACACGACGCGGGCATCCTTCACAGAGACCTCAAGCCCGCCAACATCTTTATCATGCAGAAGCGCAGGAAGAGCGGCCTCGCGGCCGGGAACGGCGGCTTCGTCAAGGTCGGCGATTTCGGTCTCGCGAAGATCGTCTCCGACGCCGCCGCCGAAGCCATCTCGGCCAGCGGCCCGGCCTCGCGCGGCATCATCGGCACGCCCGAATACATGGCTCCCGAACAGATGCAGCCGGGCGCGGCGCTCGACGCGCGCGCGGACGTGTACGCCATCGGGACGATTGCTTATCACATGCTCGGCGGGCGGCCGCCCTTCACGGGCGACCTGCCGCAGCTCATCATGCAGAAGATGATGACCGCGCCGCCGCCGCTCTCCGGCCTGCGCTCGGACATCTCGCCGCCGGTGGAAGACGCAGTCATGCACGCGCTCGAAAGAGACATCGAGCGTCGCTCGCCGAACGTCGCGGACTGGCTCGAAGAGTTTGAAGCGGCCGTCGGAGACGAATCGGACGAAGACGAACAGGGCGATTCGCGCGTCGTGATTCTCGCGCCGACCGGAGCCGAAGTGTATGTGGATGATGAGCGGCAAGGGAGCATCGGGCGCTCCGGCCGCGTCATCCTGAACTCGATCCCGCCGGGTCGCCACGTCCTGCGGGTCGCGCGCTCGGGCGAGATGGATGACGAGCGCGTGATCGAGATTCGACCGGGCTCCGGCGAGCAGGTCATCCAGGCGCAGCTCCGACAGACGCCCACGCCGAGCCAGATCTCGCCCTCGCGCGGCGGACCCGGCAGCGGCATCGGCTCAGGCCCGCACAGCAGCATCCCCGGCGTCGTCGTCTGCGGACAATGCCATGCACGCTTTGCCGCCGGAGCGAAATTCTGCGGCCGTTGCGGCAGCACAGTCCTCTATCCGGCCACGGACGGACCCGGCGGCGCGGGCGGCCAGAGCCTCGCCGGAGGGCGGAGCATGGGCGGGCAGCAGCCGGGCTATAGTCCGGGCGGTTCGGGCGCGGGCGGGAGCAGCTACAATATCCCGCCGCCGTCCGGCATCCTCTGCTCCAGCTGCGGCACGAATCTTCCGGCCGGCACCAAGTTCTGCGGACGCTGCGGCACGACCGTCGCGAGCCCCGGAGCCTCGCACTTCAACCTCCCGCGTCCGGTTCAAATCGTCTGCCGCCAATGCAACACCAGCTATCCTGCTGGCACCAAATTCTGCGGACGCTGCGGCACAGTTATTTAATTTCAGCCCTGGAGGGGCGATATATTTATAGCCCCGGGAACAGGCAGCAACAAGATGAGCCCCGGAGGGGCGACATAATATGCCGCCCCTCCGGGGCTCAACCGTTTTATGGCATCTCGACCCGGGGCTCGCGCCCCGGGCTATAAATATATCGCCCCTCCGGGGCTTTAAGGCCGCAAATATGTCGCCCCTCCGGGGCTTTAAGGCCGCATGCTTCTGCTGGCGACCTCACGCTATTGACCAGCTTTGAATTTTCCTTTTTTCTCGCTTCCCGTATAATGGTTTCTCATCAGGCCGGAGTCCGAATTTTTTGTTAAGCCTCTGACTCCGTAGAATTGACTTCAGACTCCAGACTGTTTTTTTTGAGGTTCCCCCGAATATGAAAAAATGCCCTTCTTGTAATCGCACCTATACGGACGATGCGCTGAGCTTCTGTCTGGAAGACGGCTCGCCGCTGCTGAGCGTCGGCGACACCGGCGGCCAGGGTAATCAACCGCCCTCTTTCGACCCGAACGCGACGCTGCAATACAATCCGGCGCGCGATACCAATCCGCCGCCGACGCAGGTCTTCGGCGGAGGGCCGCCGCCGCCCTCCATGCAGCCGCCGATCCAGACGCCCTCCTGGTCGCCGACGCCGCCCGTCGGTGGCATGGCCGGACAGGCGAAGAAGAAATCGAAGGCCATCTACTGGATTCTGGGCAGCGTCGCAGCGCTCGTCGTCGTCGGCATCATCGCCATCGTCGGCATCGTCGTGCTCGCGGGGATGGCCGCCTCGAACGCCAACAACTCGAACAACACGGCCAATAAGAACAGCAATCGCACCATCAACACGAGCAACGCCAACAGCTCGAACGCGAACAACGTCGCCAACAAGAACAGCGGCTCCGACTCCAACAAAACCTACCAGATGCAAGATGACTTTTCGGAAACCAAGTGGTGGGTGGGAACGAACACTTACGGCTCGGCTGAATACACCAACGGCGAATACCAGCTCAACGCCGGAGCAGAGGGCGGCTACGTCGTCGTTTACGCGCCCAAGCTCGACGCCTATCACACGGAGAACGCGACGACTCGCGTCACGACGCACAGCGTGACCGGCGACTCGCCCTCGCTCGGTTACGGGCTGACGGTCTACGGCGAGTTCAAGGATAACAATCTGGAGGATTACGCCTTCGTCATACGCACCGATGAGAACCCGGCGTTTCGCGTCGTCCTGCATCAGGGCGGCAAGCCCGAAGTCGTGCTCGTCAACTGGACGCGCTCTTCGCTGATTCGCACGGGCTCCAGCCCCAACCAACTCGAAGTGCGGGCGACGCCCGATCAACTGAGCTTCTACATCAACGGCCAGTTTGCGACCAGCGTCACCGACCGCGCCGGATACAAAGCCGGTCTCGTCGGCTTTTACACCAGCGACACAGACGCCGTCGCTTTCGACGATCTGGAGATCATCAAGTAAAGAGCAGTCATGTGTGATGAGAGGCGAGCTGTCCCGGCTTCTGCTCATCACTCGTCACTCGTCACTTGAGTTAAAGATGAGAGTTACTTTAAGAGTGCTGTCCGGCCCGCACGTTGGGCGCACGTTCACGTTCGAGCAGCACGATACTTTTCTCATCGGGCGCAGCGACACCGCGCATCTCTATCTGCCTGACGACCGTTTCTTCTCGCGCCACCATTGCCTGCTCGAAATCTCTCCGCCGCGCTGCTTTGTGCGCGACCTCGGCTCGACCAACGGCACCTACGTCAACGGCGTCAAGGTGCAGGAGACCTATCTCAAGAACGGCGACCAGATACAGGGCGGGCAGACTGTCCTCGCCGTCGAAGTCACGACCGACGCCGTCGCGCCCACCGCACTTTATACTCCGTCGGGCGTGACGCGCGCCGAGATGCCCGCGACGCAGCCCTCCATCATCATGGTCGAGTGCCTCAACTGCGGCCGCCGCGATCAGGCCGAAGCCTCTTCGCCGGACGAGCAGATGACCTATCTCTGCGAGGACTGCCGCGCCGAGCTGCGTCGCAATCCGCAGCCAGTGCCCGGCTACGATATGGTCAAGGTGTTGGGGCGCGGCGGGATGGGCTGCGTGATGCTCGCGCGTGAGCAGACGACCGGACGCGCGGTCGCCATCAAAACGCTCTTGCCGGAAGTCGCCGTCAGCGATCAGGCCCTGCGCCGCTTCATGCGCGAGATGGATGTCGCCGCCGCTCTCCAGCATCCGCACATCGTGAGCTTCATCGATCGCGGCACGCACAACGGCGTCGTCTATCTCATCACGGAGTTCGTCGAAGGCACCGATGCCGCACGCCTCGCGGACGCGCGCGGCGGACGGCTGCCCTATCAGGAGGCCGTGCAGATTCTCCTCCAGTCGCTCGACGCGCTCTCGTTCGCGCACAATCAGGGCTACATCCATCGAGACATCAAAGACCAGAACATTCTGGTCAGCGGCGCGTGGCCGAGCTACAACGCCAAGCTGACCGACTTCGGCCTCGCGAAGAGCTTTACGCAGACCGGGATGAGCGGCG
>JAFBAJ010000619.1 GCA_019247865.1 Acidobacteriota bacterium | reverse complement strand
GCCGGATGGAGATCAAGTACATCGGCGATTAATCAGCCGTCGACGCAAATTCATCATGCCGACAAGGGGCGCACTTTCTGAGCCAGGCTCAGAAAGTGCGCCCCTTACGCTCAAGAGCCTTAGGTCTTCTTGACGGACCAACCCGTCCCGGCCGCTTACAATCCCTGAGCGGAGCGCACGGGAAGGGGCTGGGGATCAAAGCCTGATTCTCAGTCCCTTCCGTTTTAACTCAAGTTTAATGCGCTGGGACAAGAAATACATCCCAGGCCCACCTGCCGACATCCGCGCCCTGTGCATCCCGCACCTTAGCCCTGTATCTGAACCAGTTCCCGTTGGCGTCTCTGCGGCGTGACTCTCTGTAGTCTAAATCCATTCGGATGACATTGAGAGAGGCGAGCGTGTGCAGTTCGCCCGCGTCGGAGAGGCCGTTGTGGTTCGCGTCCTGCCACAGACGCAGGCTGGAGAAAATAGCGTCGCGTGCGTCTATCTGTCCGTCATTGTTCCCGCCGTTGACCGCTTTGTCATATACAGCCAGGGCGAGAAAGCCGTTCGGAGAGTCGGAAGGAGGCTGCGGCGTGTAGTTGCCGAACAGCTCCGAGCCGTTATCAATCTTCCCGTTGCCGTTG
This sequence comes from Acidobacteriota bacterium, assembly GCA_019247865.1. Taxonomy (GTDB): domain Bacteria; phylum Acidobacteriota; class Blastocatellia; order Pyrinomonadales; family Pyrinomonadaceae; genus JACMLC01. Next base: position 4,103 of record JAFBAJ010000619.1, on the reverse strand, counting down.
CGGTCGAGCGCGAGCCACGCGTCATCCGAGCCCGCAGCCGTCCACGATAATCCGTTGGCCGCGCCGTCATTATTGAGGTCGAACTCGACGCCGCCCGCCGCATCCGTCAGGTTGAAGCCGTTGCCCGCGACATCGATCAGGATGGGTGAAGGACACAGCGGCTCAAAGGTTGGGTCGTTCTGGAAGCCGTTGCCGATCGTCGCGCAGCCTTCACCCGGCCCTTGCGAGAGGCGCGAACAGCGGTGCGCGTGAAAGTTATCGTGAGCCGGCTCGTCCAGATAACATCGGATGAGGTAATACGCCCTGTAGGTTTTCTGATTCCAACGGGCGATCCCGCCTGAATCGATGTCCCAATATGGCGTATCAAATCGAGGCCAGCACCGAACTTGCTCATAAGGGTCTGTGTAACATTCACCCGAGTCAGTGACATTGACAGCTCGCTCATAGCCGTCCAGCCAGTAAATCTTCCAGTGAGAACTTTTGGTGGTCCCGACCAAATAGTTCAAAGCGCAGGAGCCGGTGAAAGTATCCTCTCCGTTGGATTGCCAGATATCTTTACATTGAGCGGACACGCTGCTCTGATGCAGGACGAAGACCACAGAGAGACCGGCGAAGAGCAACAAAGCTTTGAAGCTTAAGCGTCTCATTGCGGTTTACCTCCCTGTTGCCGTTCGCGTTCCGCCCGGTCGTGCGCGCGCTGGCTGCGCATCGTCCGCAGGGTAGATTCTTTCCCATCCTCCGTTCCGTCAGCATAGAAAGCTCCGGCCACACGGAGCGGCGTGTTTGGAATCATATTCGACAACCCAAAGCTGAAGGTGGCGGTCTGATGTGGTTTGATGATGGTGGAAGGGGGTTCGGCATCCAGGTCACCATGTATGTGAATGCCTGAAAAGTCATTCTCATCTCCGGATTCCAGCGTCAGTGCGATCACGGCTGAATCGGAGTTGTTGCGTATTTCGAGCACCGCATTGGCCTGCCCCGGTGCGATTTTTTCGAGCCGGGCGCTGACTACTTCCAGCATGCGTACCTGAGAAATAATCGTCGGCATCTTATCGATGGCCGGCTTGCTCTCCTGCGGCCTCACTTTATCGTGCAGCCGGTTATCGTCTCGCCGGGTTGCCGTCACGCCTGCCACCGAGATCAACACCAACATCACTGAGCTGAATATCAACATACGCCTTGATTTGAAGATGTGGGTTTTCATGAGTTATCCCTTTCATGCGAGGGGAAAGCGATGGTCTAAATGAGAATGGAGTGGCTTGGTTACGGCTCGTCGCAAAGTATATGCGCCATTTGCCTGGCTGCAAGAGTAATTAGGGTGCGAATCTGGCTATCTGGATGTGAATTTTGCTATTCATCGATTATTTGGAGCGGCTCACAGGCCACGGCGAGCCGTGACTGCTCCCTGTATCTTGTGGGCGTCAGGCCATAAGCCTTTCTGAAATCCTGTGCGAAGCGGCTTTTATCGCTTGCTCCGGTGGCCCGCATGATCTCTTTGATCGAGAGAAAGGTCGTCTCCAGGAGGTCTTTGGCTTTTCGCAGTCTTTGGGCTTTGAGATATTGAGCGGGCGACATGCCCGTTTCGGCTTTGAAGAGATGGCGCAGGTGCGAGATGGAGAGATTCACTCTGTCTGCCAACTCCGCTATCGTCATCGTGCGGCAGAGGTCTGCACGAATGAGTGCGACGGCTGTTTCTATTCTGTGATCCATGTCGACGCTTGAGGGGGCTGCAGTAATGTCGTCAGCTTGCGAGGTCATGAGTGCCTTCGTCGTGCGAGCGCTAGAGGTTTGGCTCCGAGGCGCTGTAAATTATCCCATTCCGGCGGGTAATACAACTGAAAATCTTTTGCGCGTCACGGCGGGTTGTATGTTTCGGATGCGGTCAAGTTAAGGCTTGACAGAGAGGCGCTGGTTACGTAAACTTCATGACACTTGATTCAGTTCATGGAAGCTGTGCCCGTGCTGATTCCGCTAAACTAGGGATCAAGATGCCGGGGAGTCTCGCTGAAGACTCATCACAGTGAAGGCAGCGTACGCCGCCGTTCCAACAAAGTACCGGAGCTTTCCGGTTCGCGCTCGCCCCACAAGGCTTTCAAACGCTTGGGTGGGGCGATGTCGTTTTTAAAAGCCGGTCGGAGCGCGCCGCAGAATCTTGTTGCGTGAGCGGCGCGCTCCGTTTTATGATGGCGACTGTTAAGCGCACGAAGCAGGGGACGTGCGGAGTTGTCATCACGCATCGAAAAGGGTTGACCGCTCTCTTCTCCGTCACACACATTCTTCGTCAGGGACGGGAACTTTTTAGACTTCAAAGTTACGTCAGGCTTGTTGGCTATGCCTCTCCGATAGCTGAATATCCCATCGTCTAACAGCGAGAAGAACTATGACTGCCGAAAAAGAAACACCCCCAGCCGCCCCGGTCGCCGAGGGCAAATACGTTTACTGCATTATCGAGACCAGCGAGCCGCGTTCGTTCGGCCCGATGGGCATCGGCGGGCGCGGCGACGAAGTCTACACGGTGCATCACGACGGACTGGCGGCGGTCGTCTCCAACACGCCGATCGTGGTCTATGACCCGACGCGCGAGAACGTCTTCGCGCACGAGCAGGTCAACGAAGCAGTGATGCGCGAGTTCACAGTCCTGCCGATGGCCTTCGGCGCTCTCTTCCGCACCGAAGAGGACATCATGGAGCTGATGCGCGGCACCTATGACGCCCTGCGCGACGTGCTCACGAAGATGGAAGGCAAGGTCGAGTTCGGCTTGAAAGTGAACTGGGACCGCGAGCGCGTCATCGCCGAGATCGAGCAGGAGAACGAAGAGATTCGCCACCTCAAGGAGCAGATCACGACGCGCGCCACCGGCTCGACCTACTTCGCGCGGATGCAGCTCGGCCGCCTGGTCGAAACGACGCTCAGCGAGCAGTCCGACGCCTACGTCCGCGAGGTCTATTCGGTCTTGCGCGACACGGCCGTCGCCTCGCGCGCCAACAAGCCCATCGGCGACAAGATGATTATGAACGCGGCCTTCCTCGTCGAGCGCGAGCGCGAGGCCGAGTTCGACCGGAAGGTCAAAGAGATCGCCGCCAAGTACGAAGGCAAGCTCTCCTTCAAATACACAGGCCCCTGGCCGCCCTACAACTTCGTACACATCCGGCTCAAGCTCGAACGCGGCGACGCGGCGACCGAAGCGATGACGAGATAAAGCTTTCCGGGAACGTTTCTTCATGGACGGCGTGTGAGCTTGGCATGAAGAGAAGAACGGATATAATTTTAGCCTGCGCCTCGTTTGCATTTGGCGCGTTGCTCTCGATCAGATTGATGCACTTCCTGTTCGGAGGCCGGATCTATATGTACGAGAGCTTCGCATATTTGACTCCCGGCTGGCATCTCTTTGAACCGGTGTGCGGCAATCCGTTCGGCGACTTGCTGGTCACAACCTTTGACACAGTGGTCTTTGGAGGCGTGATATATTTCGCGGCCCGTGTCATGCTCTGGCTCCTGAGTGCGCCGAGAGCCCGCTATCGTTGATTATCTGATATGTTCTTCCTGGACGACATTCTGCTCGCGCCGGTCAACGGCTTCAAGTTCATCCTGAACCAGATTCAGAAGATGGCCGATCAGGAGCTGAACGACGATACGCTGATCAAGGAGCAGCTCATCGAATTGCAGATGCGGCTGGAGCTGGAAGAGATCTCGGAGGAGGAGTACGCGGCCGAGGAGGCAGAGCTTTTCTCGCGCCTGCGCGCCATCAAAGAGCGCCAGCTGGAGCTCTTGCATCAGGTGCACACGGCTGAGTCCTCGTCCTTCGTCATCGAAGCGGGCGGAGATGAGGAGGGCGGATTCTGGGAGCCGGGCGAGAGGGACGAGAGTTGAAGCGGAAGCGTGGAGAGCTTCCCCTCGCACATTACCTTTTCTTCGGCGGCAAAGGCGGCGTCGGTAAAACGACCGCAGCTTCTGCCGCCGCGCTGCATCTGCTCGATCAATCGAAAAGTGATGAACGGATTCTACTCTTCTCGACCGACCCGGCGCATTCGCTCTCTGACTCTTTGGGCATCAGTGTCGGCGACCGCCTGACGGAAATCGCGCGGCACGGGCGGGCGCGGCTC
>JAFBAJ010000524.1 GCA_019247865.1 Acidobacteriota bacterium | reverse complement strand
ACCTCTTGAATGATCGTGGAAAAGTTTTACTGCCAAAAATGTCTCGCGGCGAACAGTTTCGGAAGGGAGCTGTGTGAGCGTTGCGGTACGCGCCTGATGCTGGTCGTCGAGCCGGCGGCGGTGCGCTTTGATCCGGTCGAGCCGCCCGCGTTGCATGAAGAGCATCTGCTGGAGCGCGTCTCGGCGCTGGAATACAGGCTCATGCGTCTGACCGAAAGGTTGGAGCAGACGCTCGACCTGCTGCTCAGGCAGGCGCGCAACTCCTACTTCGATCACGGGCTCATCGAAACGCTCATCGGCGTGCTCAACGAAGAGGGCGTGATCGAATCCGAGAAGCTCAACGCGGAATGGCGCGAGCGCTGCCGACGCGAGGCCGAAGAGCAGGACGAGATGCAGCGCCGAGACGAGCTGCGCGCGGAGATCATCGGGCGTTATCAGGGCAAAGAGCCGACGGCCTTCAGGAATTTCGTGGATGAAGGGATGGGCCAGTTCGCGGCCGGGCATGTCGCGCGCGGCGTGCGCACGCTGGAACGCGCAGCGGCCCTCGCGACGGACAACGCGCCGTTGAACTCTTTTCTCGGCGAGCACTTTTTCCGCGCGGGCAAGATGGCGCTGGCGCGCGATTACCTGGAGCGCGCTTTGCAGTTCGCGCCGGAGGATGATCGCGTCTGTCTGCTGCTGGGCTTGGCTTGCGGCGACGAGGGCGAGGCGGCGCGCGCCAAAGAGCTCCTGCGTGATGTCGTCAAGCGCGGCGCGGCCTGCTTTGCGGCGCATTACGCGCTCGGTCGGCTGCTCGCGGCGGAGGAGCGCTGGGCGGATGCTTTGCTCGAATTTAAAGAGGCGCTGGCCGCGCGGCCTTCGGCGGAGACGCATTACGTCGTCGGCTGCGTCTATTATCGTCTCAACCGCAACCGCACGGCCGCGCGCCACCTGCGCAAGGCAGTCGAGATGAACGAGAGCTATTCCGCGGCCCTCTACATGCTGGGACTGGTCTTTCTGCGCGCGGGGGACGAATCCCGCGCCGACGAAGCTTTTGGCGCAGCACGCGCCGCCGGGCAGGATGAATCGCGTTATCGCATGCAGCGCAAGGGCCGTCTTCAGCCGGACGAGATTCCGACGCTGCCGCCGCTCTTCAGCGCGGCGCGTCATGCACGCAAGCGGCTCGTCACGAGCGGCGACAAGCGTCTGGCCGAAGCCATGCGCGAGGATGCTTTAAGAGTGGGACTACAGGATTCAGAGGCGGGCGGGTAGCTGGAAGAGTCTTGAGAGACATTGTCTCGCGTTGACACTGGCGCTCGTGCCGCTATAATAAACCCTTTTGTGCCAGCAGGTCTGCGGCGCGCGGTTTTCTACAGGGGGTGCGTGATGCGAATTGAGCTTGATAAACTGGAAGAGAAGGGCGGGAAGTTCGCACACGTTTACCAGCCTGAAGAATTGGTGCTTGACGAAGAAGGAGTGCGCCTGACCGAAGCCCCGGAGGTTGCGGGGCGCGCCAAACGGGACGGTCATCAGGTGCGCCTGCGCGGCCGGATCACGGCGGCGGCCGAAGTCGATTGCGACCGCTGCCTGACCTCCATCCGGGTCCCGGTCGAGACGGAATTCGATGTCACTTATGTCCCGGCGACCGATTACGAAGAGGCTGCGACGGCCGAGCTTCAGGCGGAAGATTTGAACCTCTCGGTCTTTGACGGAGAGACGATTGACATTGACGATTTGACGCGCGAACAGGTGCTGCTGGCTCTGCCCATGCACGCGCTCTGCCGCGAAGAATGCCAGGGCCTGTGCCCTGTATGCAGCATTAACAGAAACACAGAGACCTGCGGGTGCGAGACGACAGAGGTTGACCCGCGCTGGGCAGGATTAAAGAATTTGAGATTTTAAGAGGAGTTATCATGCCGAATCCGAAACGTAGACATTCCAAAGCACGCACGCGCAAACGTCGTGCGCATGACGCTCTGCGCGCGCCGCAGACCAGCATCTGTCCCAATTGCCAGGAGCCGCGAATGCCGCATCGCGTGTGCCCCAAGTGCGGTTTCTATAAAGGCCGCGAGATCGTACAGGTCGAGCAGGAAGCGTAACCACGGTGACGCGTGACGAGGGACAAGCCGGCAGGGCTTGTGCTCATCAATCACCCGTCGCTCGTCATTTGTCGCCGCTCTTATGAGTCGTGTGCCTCAGTTGACCGGAAAAGTCGTCGTGGATGCGATGGGCTCTGACCAAGCGCCGCACGCGGAGATAGATGGCGCGTTGGCGGCTGCACGCGACCTCGACGTGAAGGTGATTCTGGTCGGCCAGCCTGAGAAGGTCGAGCCGGAATTGCGGCGTTGCGGCTGGCGCGGGCAGGGTGATCGCGGCATCGAGTTCATAGAGGCTGCGGAAGTGATCGGGATGGACGAGCCGGTTGCGACCGCCGTCCGGCGCAAGAAGAAGAGCTCTTTGAGGATCGGGGCGAAGCTGGTGGACGAAGGTCTCGCCGACGGTTTCGTCTCGGCGGGCAACACCGGCGCGGCGATGGCGAC
>JAFBAJ010000497.1 GCA_019247865.1 Acidobacteriota bacterium | reverse complement strand
GTGCGCTGCGTCGAAGCCTGCGGACGCAGGGAAGCTTCCGCTCGCGGGCGGCGTCCATGCTGGCTGAGCTACAGCCACGGCGGGCTGTGCGGCGGGCGCGGGCGTGAAGGCTTCGACCGGCACGCCCGTCTTCTGCGCGAAGGCGCGTCGCAGGACGGGCGCGCGGCCCGCTTCGATCCAGTGCAGGTTGCCTTTGCAGACCTTGTCCTCCGGCAGCACGCAGCCTTCGATAATCCACTGCCGCAGCGTTTCAAGGTCGGCCTCGAAAATTCCTTCCGGCGTCTCTACTCGCCAGGTGTCAAAAGCGTTCTGGGCGCTCATCCTCTTGGCTCCTCTTTAGGATACGGCGGTCTTGAAAATCCTGATCGTTCCGGCGAGATACTGTTCCTGAATCGGCTTCATGTAAATTTTCCCGCGACGTGTGAAATGCCAGTATATGAACTTCACAGACCAGAGCGGGTTGCGCGTGCGTCTGAAAAATTCGCGGATGCTCTGCATGAAGCGCTCTTTGAAGGTGAGGTAGGGAACGTAGACCGGACGCACGCCGCGTCCTTTGATGAAGTCGACCGCGTGTTGATGGTACGCGAAGACCTCTGCGGGCGAGCGGTGCTGGATGACCTGGAGCAGGCTTTTCGGCTGGCGCGGCACGGTGCCGCCCGACTGCATCGTCGTGGTCGTCAGCGTGATGTCGTCCTCGAAATAGGTGATGAGGTCCACGCCGACCATCTGGCCGAAGTGATAGTCGCAGAGGTACAGCGGCTCGTGCGTGTGTTGATGGACAAAGGTCACGACATCGCAGGCCATGCGCAGGTAGAACTCGTCCGTCTTCTGAAAGCCGAGCTGGTCGAAATCCAGCCGCGCGACTTCGAGCCGGTCGAGCCGCATCTCGTAGCCAGTCAACGGCACTGGCTCGCATTCGAGCGAGGCCCGCCCGTTGAATCTGTTCGCCGCATACATCTGCGCCAGCGCCAGCCCGGGCATCACGAGCCCGAGCACTGCCCAGAAGGGCACACCCAGCAGCACTGAGCCGAACCACGCGAGCATGGCCGTGAGCAGGCAGGTGACGAAGTAGGCTTGATATTTCATTGCAACATTCTCGATGAGCTTTATGCTTTGAGCTCTCCGGTCTGCGTGCGGCCGGAGGAATACCTGGAGGTCTGCCGGCGCGGGTCGGGGCTGCTGACGTTGCCGATCAGCTCCATCTCCTCTTTCGCCTGGTCGGCGGTCGAGCGGATGCCTTCGATGCGCAGGCGGAACTCGTCCGGGTTGGACGCGCCTCTGAGCGCCTCTTCGATGGTGATGAGGCCGGACTGGTAGAGATGAAAGAGCGACTGGTCGAAGGTCTGCATGCCGTACTGCGAAGTTCCGGCGGCGATGGCGTCGCGGATCTGCGCGGTCTTCTCTTCGTTGATGATGCAGTCGCGTATGAGGCCGGTCGAGACCATCACCTCGACGGCCGGGACGCGTCCGCCGCCTTTCGCCGCGCGCACGAGGCGTTGTGAGATGACAGCTTTGAGAATGCCCGCGAGCTGTAGGCGCACGGACTTCTGGTGATGCGGCGGAAAGGCCGAGACGATGCGCGTGACGGTCTCGGTCGCGTCGAGCGTGTGCAAGGTCGAGAGCACGAGGTGGCCCGTCTCGGCTGCGGTCATCGCGGTCGAGATGGTTTCCAGATCGCGCATCTCGCCGACGAGAATGATGTCCGGGTCCTGACGCAAAGCTCCGCGCAGGGCTTCGGCGAAAGAGCGCGTGTCCACGTCGACTTCTCTCTGCGTGACGAAGGAGCGTTTGTCGCGGTGCAGGAATTCAATCGGGTCTTCGATGGTCACGATGTGGCCGCTGCGGTTCGAGTTGATGCGGTCGATCATCGCGGCCAGCGTCGTGGACTTGCCGGAGCCGGTCGTGCCCGTCACCAGAATCAGCCCGCGCTGCTCGTCCGCGATCTTCTCGATGACCGGCGGCAGCCCCAGCTCGTTCATCCCGCGCATCTGGTCCGGGATGACGCGCATCACGATGCCCACCGTCCCGCGCTGCTGAAAGATGTTGGCGCGAAAGCGTCCGAGCCCGGGGACGCCGTAACCGATGTCCACTTCGCAGACCTCTTTGAAGCGCTGCTTCTGCCGGTTGCTCATCATGGAAAAGGCCATGTCGAGCGTATCCTCCGGGGTCAGGCGCACGGAGTCCACGACGGGGCGCAACTCGCCGCCGATACGCATAAAGGGAAATGCGTTGACTTTGATGTGTAGATCAGACGCGCCGAAACTACAGGCGACGCGCAGGAGGTCGTCAATTTTTGGAGCCATGGGGGTTTTAGAACCGTTTACCTTTCCGCACGGAATCAGGCGAACTCACGGTTGAGGGTGACGCTAACTAGTGTGGTCGGGGAAGTTAAGAGCCGCTCCGGGGCCTGGAGGCGCGCTCGCTGCTGTACCTTCTGCGTCTTCGTCGCGGGCAAAAAGATGCGTCACCGGAGAAGTTAAAGGCCCGGCGGACGCCATAAACATAATAATCCGCCCGGCTTATGCGAGTCAATACAATAGTTTATACGTTGTTTTTCAGGCTTTACCGGCCACTATTCGGCCCTTGCTGCCGATTGACGAAGACTTTTCCTTCCTTCATGACGAACGAGACGTGCTGGACGGCGCGTATGTCCTGGAGCGGGTTGCCGCTGAAGGCGATGAGGTCGGCGGACTTTCCGGCTTCGATTGTGCCGGTGATTCTGTCCACATCCAGCAGGGCGGCGGAGACGGAAGTCGCCGCGCGCAGTGCGTCGATGGGCTTCATCCCGTCACGCACCATCAGCTCAAGCTCCTGTGCGTTGGTGCCGGGCAGCTCGAAGGTGTCCGTTCCAAAAGCTATCTTGACAGGCGTGCTGAGCGCGCGCCGGAAGGTGGCCGTGTGTTCGGCGACGGTGTTGGTGAGCTTAATTTTGTTCTCGGGCGAGATCGTGCCGAAGATCTTCGAGTCGCGCCACAGTTCATAGACCAGCAGCGTCGGCACGTAATAGATGCCCTTCTGCGCCATCAGGCGAAAGGTCTCTGTTTGCAGGTAGAGGCCGTGTTCGATGGAATCAACACCGGCGTTGATAGCCATCCGTGCGGCTTCGTCCGAGTAGGTATGAGCGGCGACACGCACGCCTGCCCTGTGCGCCTCTTCCGTCACAGCGTTGAGCTCCTCCTGAGAGTAGTTCAAAGCGCCCGAAAGTCTGTCCTGCCGGAGCTGCCGCTTCTCATACGACTCCATGTAAATCTTGATCACATC
>JAFBAJ010000444.1 GCA_019247865.1 Acidobacteriota bacterium | reverse complement strand
CCTCTACGCCCGGCGAGACGACAAAGCTCCATCTCACGCTTGTCCGGCCGGGCATCCTCGGACGCTTCCGCCGCGGCCTGTGCCAACCCGACGTACTTCTCGACGCTCTCACGAAGAACGCAGGCCGCGCGTTCCAACTTTTCGCAGGACGAGCCGCACGCCTCAAGCGACAGCTCGCCGACCTCGCGCAGAGATGCGAGCAGGCTGCGCCTCGTCTCGTCGAGCTTCGTTTCAAGAGCGCGCGTCACAGTCTCTTCCGTCGAAGGCGTCGAAGGCTGTGCCTCCCGCGCCAGGACGAGCCGCAACGCCGCGAGCGGCCACAGGAGCCCCGCGACGATGGCCTTGAGCATGAGATGCGCGCGTCCCTGCTCGCGGCGTGCGTGCAGAAAAGTGCTGACGGCGAAGGGCGCTCCGGCGGCCAGATAGATGGTGATGGTTTCGCTCAAACGCATGGCGAGAGGCATATGGGCAACGTTTGTGCCAGCCTCGGCCGCCGCGCGCACAAGAGCCCGGCGGCATCGCGTATGATGATGAACGGGAAAGACTTAGCGCGTTTTACGAGCAGGTCTGATGAGCCCTCGGAGCACAGTTTTTGTCGCTCAAAGCTTGGCAAAGCGCGCGGCTCGCGGCGTGGCTTTGGCATTCTGCAAAGCCTGCTCTCAAGGCGGAGACAGCATCCCTCTCAACCCTCTGCCTCTCCTCCGCGCCTCTGCTGTAAGTCATTTCGCTCTGTCGGAAAGACACGTCGCCTGAAATGATACACAGCCTGCAATGGATGTACGCATTGATGCCACAGTGAGACGGCCTGGCGCGGCCTCGCGCTCGCAACAACTCAGCAAAGCGCGCTTTTTCTCTCGTCAATCAGTGGATGGCACCGAGTTTGCAAGTAGGAAACGCCGTCAGGGCCGCACGAGGCTGGTAAGCAAACAAAAAATGAACTCTGGCGCGGGAAAAGCGTTTAAGAGTCAAATCGTTCGAAACTTTATACGTCGTTCATAAACGAGAAGTAGGTCATCATGCAGACAAAAACCCCGATCAAAGTCATCAAGCGCGAGGAGCGCAACCGTCTGGAAAACAGCACTGAAACCGCTGCCAACCCCAAGAGGTCGGCGCAAGAGGCCGCACGCGACATGGTCGCAACGGTCTCCAACTGGGTCAACGAGTTTCAGCAGAAGCGCCGCACCGAGACCAAGCAGGCCATCAAGAGCCTCTTTCCGGAGCCGCCGCAGCCGAGCCGCGTCTAATTTAGACGCCCGACGGCCTGCACCTTTTCGGCTCTGTGCGAACCAGATAGAATAAAAGAAGGACTGCTCAAAAAAAGGCAGTCCTTCTTTTTTTATCGTGGCTCAATCATTTGACAGCCGCTTCCGCCTGAGCATAGATTGCTCTCGCGCGAAACCAAAAACTTGCGGCTCAAGAGTGTCTTATGAAGAAGAATGAGAAGCACGGGAAGAAGGACGAGCGTCCCGTCTTTGACGCGATACGCAAGCCCCTCGCACCGCCCGGACACCCGCTCGGCCAAGCCAAACCGGAAGAGCGGGCGCACCCGTCCCAGCGCAAGGTCAAGCACAAGCGGCGCATCGAAGAGACGGACGAGTGAAAGAGAGCATGATGGACAACGGAGAAGCATTTCTGGCGGACGCGCGCAGGCTGCTCGCGTCGGACTACCTGCCTAAGATCGAACGCTGTCTCGAAAAGCTGGATGACGAACAGGTCTGGTGGCGCGCGGGCGCGGAATCGAACAGCATCGGCAACCTGCTCCTGCATCTGTCCGGCAACGCGCGGCAGTGGGTCGTGAGCGGCATCGGCGGCACGGCGGACGAGCGCACGCGACAGGCGGAGTTTGACGCACGCGCGGGCAGCGCGCGGACAGAACTGCTGGAGAGATTGCGTGCGACGCTCGCCGACGTGGATGCAGTGCTCGCACGCGTCGAGCCCGCGCGCCTGCTTGAGCGGCGACGGATACAGGAGAGCGAGGTCTCCGTGCTCGAAGCGATCTTTCACGTCGTCGAGCATTTCTCCATGCACACGGGGCAGATAATTCTGCTCACCAAGATGCTCACGCAGAGCGACCTGCGCTTCTACGATTTTTCGACCGGCGCGCCGCTGCCTAAGTGGAATGAAAAATCTGTGGACGACATCTAAATTACAGGCTTCCAAAAGTCGCGTTTTCATGTTTAATATAGGCGCGTAATCAAAAATTTATGGGCGGAGGTAAGATCGGATAATGACCTATGTCGTGGTAGAACCCTGCGTGAATTGCCGTTACACGGACTGCGCGCTGGTGTGTCCCGTAGAAGCTTTCCATCTGGACGATGATATGCTCGTCATCAACCCGGAGACCTGCATTGATTGCGATGCCTGCGTGCCGGAGTGTCCGGTGGAGGCCGTGTTCCCGGAAGATAAAGTGCCTGAGCAATGGGCGAATTATACCCAGATGAATGCCGACAAAGCTTTGAGCGGCCTGCCGACCATCTCGGACAAGCTCGACCCGCTCTGCTAGACCGATGAAGCGAAGCACAAAGCGTTGGGTCGGCATCACGGCGGTGGCTTTAGGCGCGCTCGGCGCGACCGGCGCGGTCTTGATCAGAATGAAAAATTTCAGCGGAAAGATCGGCGGCAGAAGGGAAACAAAACCTCTCAGCGTGTGGGCGCGTCCGGGGATGCAGGTCACCTTTCGCGCCGAGCTGATGCCGGGACGCGACGCCTCCGAGAGAGTTTTTCGCGTCAAGGAACTGCTGCCCAGCGGTCGCGTCCTCCTGCACGACTTCGCGGGCGAGCATAACGAGAAAGAGTTCGAGCAGATCAGATGACCTCACGCCTCGAAATTTTTCAGGAGATGGCCGAGCAGCAGCCGGACGACGCGATGGTCTGGTACGGCCTCGCGTCTGAATACACCAAGCTCGAAAGATGGAGCGAAGCCGCCACGGCACTGGAGCGCGTCGTCACCCTCAACCCGGATTACACAGCCGCCTTTCAGATGCTCGGCACGACGCTGATGACGCTCGGGAAATCTGCCGAAGCACGGCAGTCCTGGACGCAGGGCATCGAGGCTGCGAATCGCACCGGTGCGTGGAAGGCGCGGCAACACATGGAAGGGCTGCTCGCAACTTCAGACACAGAGTCAGAGCCGGGATTCTGTCAGGAGTAATCAGGATTTCAGCCCCGAAGGGGCGATATATT
>JAFBAJ010000305.1 GCA_019247865.1 Acidobacteriota bacterium | reverse complement strand
CTTTCGTCGTGCTCGCCACCGAGAACCCGATCGAGCAGGAGGGCACTTATCATCTGCCGGAAGCACAGCTCGACCGTTTTCTCTTCGAGATCGTGATGGATTACCCGGACGCAGATGACGAGCGGCGGATCATCGCCGAGACGACCGCGAATCGCGCGGCCGAAGTGAGCACGGTGCTCGACGGCGAAGCGCTGCTGCGCATACAGGAGATCGTGCGCGACGTTCCGGCCGCCTCGAACATCATAGATTACGCGGCGCGGCTGGTGCGTGCGACGCGCCCCGGCCGGAGCGAGGCGATTCCGTTCGTCAACGAGAACGTGCGCTGGGGCGCAGGGCCGCGCGCAGGGCAGTCGCTCGTCCTGGGCGCGAAGGCGCGAGCCCTCTTCGCCGGGCGCTTCGCCGTCGGATTTGAGGATGTGCGCGCAATGGCGTACCCTGTCTTACGTCATAGACTTCTCCCCAACTTTCGCGCGGAGGCCGAAGGCATCACCTCCGAAGCGATCATCGCTGAGCTGTTAAATGCGACGCCGGAAGAAGTTAGAAGTTAAACGTAAGGGGTAAAAGTCATGAAAGCTATGGATGAGAAGCGTGCTCTATCGAATCTCCCGTCCGGGCGGCTGCGCCCTAGCTGGCTGCTGCTCCTCTCTTTTCTGATGGTACCTTTTTCCTACAGCCTGGCGCAGGACATGCGCGCGGACCTGCCTGCCAATAATTCCCTGCGTGTTGAGAATCGTCGCGGCGATGTCAGGGTCGAAGTCTGGAACGAGCCGCACGTCTCCGTGACGGCTGTGTTCGTAGGCGAGACGCCGCAAAGCTCGCCCGTCATCATTCGCCGCACGGAGCAGCTTTTGAACGTGCTGGTAGCAAGCGGAGCCACCGGCCCGGCTTCAAGCCTCCGCGTCAATCTCTCTCTGCACGTGCCTGCACGCACACGCGTCGAGATCCTCACCAACGGCGGCGGGGTCGAAGTGCTTGGCATTCCCGCTGCGCTCACGGCGCAGACGCAATCGGGCAACATCAAGTTTATCTTCTCCGATCCGGCCGCAGGGCTGAACATTTCTGCCAAAGCCTCCGTCGGAAAAATCTCTGTCGTGACGCCCGACCTCGTTCGTAAGGGAGTCCCCGCGTTTGAATCTGTCAGGGGGAAAGATGGCAAGCCCGTGCGTTTGTCATCCGAGCGCGGGCGCATCAGCCTGCTCGGCGGAGTTGATACACGCGCGCCAGGCCCACCGAGCGCGGAGGAGCGAACGCCGCCGCCGCTTGAGCAAAAGCCGCCAACGCTGGGCGGCACGACGGACGAGCAGCAGAGCGTTGCCGGCACGCCCGCCGCGCCGCTGACCGCGCCGGAAGAGATCGACGAGGGCGATGTCATACGCGTGGATACGGAGCTGGTGACGCTCAACGTTTCGGTCGTTGACCGCGCGACGAGTCGCGGCCTGCTCGGTCTGGCGCAGAGCGACTTCAAGATCTTCGAGGACGGCGCGGAGCAGCCGATCACGCACTTCGAGTCGGCGAGCGCGCCTTTCAACCTCGTGCTCGTGATCGACCTCTCTGGTTCGACGAAAGACAAGCTGAAACTGATCCGCGATGCAGCGTTGCGCTTTGTGGACGCGGCGCGTCCCGAAGACAGCATCGCCGTCATCACTTTCGCGGGCACAGCGGTGCTCGTCTCGCCGCTCACGACGGACCGCGAGGCTTTGCATCGCCGCATCAATGCGATCGAGAGCGCGCAGGGCGATACGAAGCTTTACGACGCGTTGAACTTTGCCATGACGGATGCCCTGAAGGATGTCGGCACGTCGCGCCGGACGGCCATCGTCGTGATGAGCGACGGGCTCGACGGGACGCTGCCGAGCGTTCATGGCGACGGCTCGCGGCTGAGCTACAATGAGATCCTGAGCCAGATACGCGAGTTCGACGGCGTCGTCTATTCGCTCTGGGTTGATACGGAATACGAATCGTTGAGCGAGCAGGACACGCAGCCGGAAGATTTCGACGCCGGGCACGACCGCATGGCCGAGCTGGCGGAGGCGGGCGGCGGCCTCTTTTATGAAGTGGACAAGCTCGAAGACCTGGCGGGCGCGTACGAGCGCGTCGTCGCGGACATCGGCACGGTCTATAGCCTCTCTTATCATCCGAGCAACAACGTCCGCGACGGCAAGTGGCGCGCGATCCGCGTCCGCGTCACCCGGCCCAACGCCGTCGCGCGCGGCAAGAGCGGCTACTATGCGAAATGAAGTCTCACGCCAGGACGCAAAGGCGCAAAGAAAAGCCATCAACTCTTTCTTTGCGCCTTTGCACCTTTGCGTGAGATTTTTGTTGGTCTGTTCTTTCTTTGCCGTCGGCGTGCGCGCGCAGGATGAGACCGTGCGCGTCGAGACGGATCTCGTTGACCTCAACGTGACGGTCTTCAGCCGCGACCCCAAGAGCCTCGTCGGACAGCTTGAGCAGAAGGATTTCAGCGTCATGGAGGACGGCGCGGTGCAGGAGATCTCGTTCTTCGCTTCCGCCGAAACCCCTTTCGACCTGGTGCTCCTGATCGACCTCTCCGGCTCGACCAAAGACAAACTGAAGCTCATACGCAAGAGCGCGCAGAGCTTTGTGGACGCCGCGCGGCCGTCTGACAGGATCGCCATCGTAACCTTTACCGACCGGCTGGATTTCGTCTCGCCGCTGACGCTCGACCGCGCGGTCTTGAAGGAGCGCATCAAGAAGATGCAGAAGCCGGCGGGCGGCACGAACTTCTGGGATGCTCTGCGCTATGTGTTGGAAACGATGCTCAGTCCTGAGCGCACTGCGCGGCGGAGCGCGGTCGTCGTGATGACGGACGGCGTGGACAACGCTCTGCCGGGCGTGCGCGGCGACGGCTCACAGACGACGTTTGAAGAGCTGCTCCGCGTCGTCAGCCGCTCCGATTCCATCGTCATCCCGATCTATCTCGACACCGAGCGCGAGATGAAAGAGGATCGCCGCATGACCTACTCCGAGCTTGCCTATCAGATGGCGCAGAGGCAGTTGCAGGAGCTGGCCGTCGAGAGCGGCAGCAACGCTTATTACGCGCGCAAGGTGGAGGACTTGAAGGACGTGTACCAGCAGGTGATACGCGACCTGAGCACCGTCTACAGCATCGGCTATCGTCCCAGCAACACCGCGCGCGACGGCTCGTGGCGGGCCGTCCGCGTGCAGCTCACGCGCCGCCCCGACCTCGCCGCACGCACCCGGCGCGGGTACTACGCGAAATGAGGAGCCAGGAGTCAGGAGCCAGAAGCCAGAAGAAAAGCATCGCCTTTCATTCTGGCTTCTGGATTCTGACTTCTGCATTCTGCTTCTATGTCCGAACGTCTCTTAAACCCTTCTGTTCTGGCTTCCATCGGTCGGCTCGACCTGATCGCGCGGACGGTGGTCGAAGGGTTTTTGATCGGCTTGCACCGCAGCCCTTATCATGGGCTCTCGCAGGAGTTCGCGGAGCATCGGCCGTACATCGCCGGCGACGAGATGCGGCGCGTGGACTGGCGCATCTACGGGCGGACGGATCGCCTCTACGTCAAGGAGTTCGAGGAAGAGACGAACGTCGCGATGCGGCTGATGTTCGATGTCAGCGGCTCGCTGGCCTTCGTCCCGCGCGACGTTTCCAAGCTTGAGTACGCGCGCTACCTGCTGGCCTCGCTCGCTTACCTGGCGATCAGACAGAACGACCGCGTGGGGCTCGTCTGTTTCGACGAAGAGGTCAGAGAGAGACTCAACGTGCGCGGCGGACAGCGCCACCTGCATGCGTTGCTCGCGGCGCTCGACAGAGTGCAGGCGGGCGGGCGCACGCGCGTCGGACAGACACTGCTGCGCGAAGCCGCGCAATGGAAGCGGCGCGGCCTGATCCTGCTCGTCTCAGACCTCTACGACGAGCCGGAAGAGATCGTCGAGGCGACGGCGCGCGTGCGCCGCGTCGGCCACGATGTCATCATCTTTCATCTCCTTGACCGCGCGGAAAAACTTCTGGAGCGACGCGGGACGTACGAGTTTCGTGACCTCGAAACGGGCGAAACGCTGATCGCCGACACGCTGCGGATACGCAAAGCTTACCAGCAGCGCCTCGCCGAGACGAGCGCCTATTTCCGCCGCGAGCTGGAGCGGACGGGCGCGGAGTACGTCGAGCTGGACACGGCAGAGCCGCTCGACAAGGCTCTCGCGGTCTACCTGCGCCAACGCAAAGGGAAGAGGGGAAAAGGTTAGTGTTCTGAGTCAAGGCTTTTCTCTGCGTCATCTCTGCGACTTCTCTGCGCCTCTGCGGTGAAGGTGACGTATCCGGAACTCACCGCAGAGACGCGGAGGTCGCGCAGAGTTGGCGCAGAGGTTTGAGTTTTAGGCATATGCGTTTTCTGTCTCCGCTTGCACTCTCTGGATTAGCTCTCATCGCGCTGCCGGTGCTGATTCACCTGCTGGTGCGCAGGCACGCGTCGCGTCTGGATTTCCCTTCGCTCAGGTTCCTGCGCGAGACGCCGAGCTTTCGCCTGCGCCCGCGCAAGGTTCAGCAGCCGCTCCTGCTCGCCCTGCGCGCAGCAGCCCTCCTGCTTCTCATCCTCGCCATCGCGCGCCCGCTCATCACTTTCGGAACTCGCACAGCGCGCACGCACATCATCCTGCTCGACGCTTCGCTGAGCATGCAGGCGGCGGGACGCGTGGCGGCGGCGAAAGAGCAGGCGCGCGCCATCGTGAACGCTCTGGCGGCGGGCGAGCGCGCGGTCGTCATCTCCTGCGCGGACGAGGCGCAAGCCCTGTCTCCTGTGACCAGTGACCAGCGCGTGCTCGGCGTTGCAATAGATCGTTATCAGGCCGCGAGCGGTGCTGCGAATTACGCAGCGTGCTTCGCCGACGCAGCCGAGCTGTTGGAGCACGAGCCGCCGGGCGAAGCCTTCGTCGAAGTCATCTCCGACTTTCAGCAGAGCGGCCTCAGGAGCGCGGCCTACACACAGCCGGGCGCTTTCACGCGGGTCAACAAGCATCCGGTCGGGGCTGAGCTGGGACGCAACGCTTTCCTGCTCGATGAAGCGGTCGCGTCGAGTGAGAAGGGCATTGAGCTTGACGCTTCGGAGGTTGTCGCCGCGTCTGGTGAACGCAGCGGCGGGCGCAGGAGCTGGGCGCTGGATGCGAGCGCAGGCGCGCGCGCGGAGATAGATTGGCGCACGGAATCGAACGGGCAAATGACCGCGCGGCTGCGGACGCTCGCGCCGGACGATTTCGATGCCGATGACGAAAGATTTCTGAGTTTCAATGCGCCGCGCGCGGGGCGCGCTCTGCTGGTCGAGCAGGATGAAAATGATGGTGACAGATATTTGAGCGCGGCGCTCGCGGCGGCAGCGGGCGAGGCGCATTTCGCGCTCGAACAAAAGGCGTCACTGCCCGCTTCTGCTTCAGAGCTTAATGCGTACGCGCTCGTCACGCTCACGCTGCACGGCCAGCCGGACGCGCACGAGTTGAGCGCGCTGGCCGAGTACGCACGCGCGGGCGGCACCGTCTGGTTGTGCCTGGGGCGCGACGTGGACACGGCTTCGTGGAACGGGTTCGCGGGCACGGAGGCGGGCGGCGCGTTTCCGTTCACGACGCTCGCGCGCAAGGGAGATGAGACGCAGGCGCTCAGCTTGGGCGCGGCTGACGCGGACGCGGACGCGTTGAGCTTTCTAGGTGAAGGCGTCCTGACGGCACTGCGCGCGGTGCGGATGCATGAAGGCTATGCTGTCACGCCGCGCGAAGGGGCTGCGACGGTCATGCGTTGGAATGACGGCGCGCCCGCTTTCGTCTCGCAGAAATTCGGCAGCGGCATAGTACATCTGTTCGCAGCTTCGCCCGCGCGCGCGGCCGGAGAGTTGGGAGCCTCCGTCGCGCTGCCCGCACTCGCTTCGTCCATCGCGCGTGCGAGTCTGAGCCCGCGCGAGCCGCTCTCGTACAGCATCGGCGAACGGGTCAGCCTGGGGCTTGAGCCGGAGACTTCCGTCAAAATCTTTGATGCCGAAGGAAAGATGCAGGCGGCGCTTGCGCGCGAACTGATGCTGCGGCCGGTCGCTTATTTCCCTAAACCCGGAATCTATCGCGTCGAAGCGAACGGCCTCACGCGCTATCTGGCCTTCAATGCTCCGGCGGCTGAGTCTGCGACGGCGCTGGCGACGCCGGCCGAGATCGAAAGCCTCTTCGCGGCGTCATCGAACGCGAGCGAAACCTCGCCGACCGCCTGGCGCGACGCGGCCGAGCGGCGCGGCAACAGTTGGCGATACTTTCTCGGCGCGGCCTTCCTGCTGCTCGTCGTCGAA
>JAFBAJ010000559.1 GCA_019247865.1 Acidobacteriota bacterium | reverse complement strand
GCAGGAGAAACAGCCCGGCAATTTGTTTCCCGTCAGGCAGAACAACAAATGGGGCTACATCGATCGGACTGGCCGGCTCGTCATCAAACCGGCTTTCGATGCCGCTGATGAATTCGTCGAAGGTCTGGCGATAGTCGCGAAGGAATCAAACGGTGAGCCTATCTACGGCTACATAGACATGTCCGGGCGGCTGGTCATTCCAATCAAATACGGCTATGCGAATCGCTTCCGTGATGGGCTGGCCTCGGTCGGCGATGAGACTGGGTTCTCTTACATTGACCATCAGGGCAACACTGTGATCCGGGTGGAAGACGGATCGTTACCGACTTCTTTCTCACACGGGTGGGCGGCGGTGATAGATGCTCAGGAGCAAGTGCGCTTCATAGATCAAACGGGCAAAGCCGCTTTGCAGACTACTTTTGTGTCAGTCGGTGGCGATTGGGGAGAGGGCCTGCTTCCGGTTTTAGTGAACAGGAATGAGGGATGGTGTTACATAGATAAGACGGGCGAGGTCGTGCTCAGGACGAAGTTTGAAGAGGCTGAACCCTTTACCGACGGCCTCTCCGCAGTTCAGCTCGACAACAAGTGGGGCTACATTGATAAGACCGGAAAGATAATTATCCCCCTGCGCTTCGATCAGGCAGACGTCTTCGATCAGGGGCTGGCTCCGATCAGACTCGGTGACAGGTGGGGTTATATTGATAAGACCGGAAAGATCGTGATCAAGCCACAGTTTGACAGAATCGCTTCGCCATTTTCCGCTGAAGGACTGGCTGGTGTCTTCGTTGACGAGAAGTGCGGATATATTGACCGGTCCGGTAAGATGTTGATTGGCGCGCAGTATGATATGTGCAGGGAATTTTTTGACGAAGGTATCACGCAGGTGATGCTGGATGACAGCATCGGCTACATAGATCGCGCAGGTAATTACGTGTGGCCGCTGACGAAATAGGTTAATCAAGTACGCTCATGCTTTACAAACAAAGTTTTCCGTTTTTCTCCCTGGCCTTATTGCTTATCGCATGCTCCCTTAATCTCCCACAGGCATCTGCACAGAGACGAAAGAAGCCTGTCGCCGCCACGCCAAACGCTGCTGGGAAATCGATCACGATTAGCACGGAGCCGCAGGCCGTCGTCTGGCTCGACGAGGTCAGGCGCGGCGTGACGGATGCCGAGGGCAAGCTGCTCGTCAGGAATGTCGGAGTTGGGCGTCACGCTTTGCGCGTGCGCGCGCGCGGTTTCAAAGAGTCGAGCCAGACGCTGGCGGCGGCGCAGCGCGGCGAGGTGCTGGTGCGCCTCTTGCGGACGACAGACGAGGCGGAGCTACAGTTTCAAGCGGCCGAAGAGGCGCGCGAGAAGGCTAAGGACGAGGCGGCACGCAAAGAGGCCGCGTCGCTTTATCGCTCCGCGATAAAGCTGCGTCCGAGTTTCGCGGCGGCGCATCTGGGCCTGGCGCGCTCGCTGCTCGAACTGAATGATTACAACGCCGCGCTCGAAGAGATCGAGCGGGCGCGTGATGCGCGGCCTGTCTACCCGGAAGCTTCCGCGGTCGAGGGACGCATCCTGCGGATGGCTGCCGATGAAGGAGCCGCTATCGAAGCCTTCGAGCGCGCCATCAGCGAGGCCAACGGTTTCCAGCCGGAAGCGCACACCGGGCTGGCTTTAATTTACGAGGACAAGGGCCAGTACGAAGCGGCTGCGGCGGAATTTCGCAAGGCCCTCGGCCAGCTCTCGGACACAGAGCCCGTCCTGTATCAACTGCTCGGCGCGATCTACGAGAAGCAGGAGAAGTACAAAGAGGCTGTCGCGGCTTACGAAAAATATCTGGAGCTTGCGCCCGACGGCAGCCTCGCGCCCGCCATTCGCTCCGTCATGGAGCAGCTGCGCAAACAGGCAGCAGGCGACACCGGCCTGCCTTATTGAGAAAAAACGGTTTCCACGAATCGTCCGTCAGGCTATAATCCTTCACGTCCCAAACGCCACACTGAACAAACCGTTCAAGCCGTCCCAACAGGTCAGCATGCCTTATATGTGATGCCCTCTCTTCGTGTGCTCGTGTGCGGCGGCTTGATTGCATCAACAGGAGTGGAAAAGATGAAAAGACTAATCTCTGTTTTGCTGACCGCATTATTCTTCGTCGGAGTCGCCGCCGCGCAGTCCGCCAGCATCAAAGCTGGCGACCTGAAGCAGTTGGAGGGCGCACAGTGGAAAGGGACTCTGACTTATCTCGATTACGGCCGGAACAAGAAAATCTCGATCCCGTCCAATCTGAGCGTCACACGAGACGCCGCCGGCGCAGCGTCCTGGACTTTTGACTACCAGTATCCGGACGAGCCGCAGGCCAACGACAAGGAACGCATCACGCTCGGCGAGGGCGGAAAAACTCTCAATGACGAAACAGTCGTCGAGCGCACGACGCTGCCGAACAAGACCCTCCGGATAGTCACGCAGCGGCGCGGCATGGACAACGACAAGCCTGCCCTCTTGAGGTACATCTACCTGCTCAGCCCGACGAGCTTCAACCTCAGGAAGGAGGTCAGGCCCGACGGCGCGACCGAGTTCTTCGAGCGCAACGAATACGCGTGGACGAGATAAGGAATTTCCCGCAAAGGCGCTGGTGACGCAAAGGAAAACATTAAAGGCTTTTCTTTGCGTCACCAGCGCCTTTGCGGGAATCTTGTTCTCAGATAGTGAATGCTATATGCTCGCCGCCGAATGAAGCTTCACCACAACATCTACGCACGACGGCTCGGAGCATTGGCGCTGCTCCTCTGCCTGTCATGTATGACGGCGCACGGCGCGGGCCGTCGGGTGGCTCGAATTCCTTTCGAGATCAATGAGGGCGGGCACATTTTTCTGCGCGTCCGCGTCGGCGGCTCAGGGCCGCTGCTGTTCGGACTCGATAGCGGCGCGGAAGGGACGCTCATCAGCACAGAGCAGGCCACAGCGCTGAAGCTCAAACTGGAGGGAGAGACGCAGGCCGCGGGCGGCGGCGAAGGCACGGTGGCGTTCTCTGCTTCGCGCAATGTCAGGCTCGGACTGGCAGAGGCCGCCGTCACGCTGCCCGAAGTCGGCGTGGTGCCGCTGAAGATACCTTCGCCCATCGCAGGCGAAAGCGTGGCCGGGATTCTGGGCTACGATCTCATCAGCAGGTTCGTGGTCGAGATAGATTATGCGGCGCAGGTCATCAATCTGTACGAGCCCGCCGGATACCGTTATCGCGGGCGCGGCGAAGCCATTCCGATCCGAATGCTGGACAACAATCCATATATTCCTGTGACGGTCAAGCTGCCCGGCATGGCTCCCTTCAGGACCATGTTTGTGCTCGACAGCGGAGCCAACACAGACCTCTTCTTCTTCGCCCCGTTCGTGAAGCGACACCGGCTGCTCAGCTCTCAGCAGGAGACGACGGAAGCGTCTGCGGTCGGCCTCGGAGGCGCGAGCCGGATCCGCATCGGGAGCGCGACGAGCGTCCGTGTCGGACGCACGCTCATCCCAAATCCGGTCGTGCACTTCTCACAGGCCACGCGCGGGGATGACGCCAGCAATATCGGCGCGGGCTTCGTCGGAGGCAAACTCCTACGCAGATTTTCCATCGTTATCTTTGACCAGAAGCGACGCCGCTTGATCCTGGAACACGGTCAAGCGTCCGGCGCAGTGCTCTGAGTTCGTCGAGATGCGCCGCGTCGTGCTCGCGCATCATTTCGAGCAGGCGGCTGAGGGTGATCGCGCCGCTCTGCTCAAAGTTGCCGCGGCGCGCGAGCTGGTCGGGTGTGAGCCCTTTGAGGATGAGCAGGTTTCCCTCGCGTGCGGCGGCGAAGGCGTCGAGCGCGGCGCTTAATTCCTGCTCGTTATAACGACGCTCAACGGCGAGCTGCGCGCCGTTCAAGTCCGGCAGAAAAGGCTCTTCCTCACTGAGCATTCGTTTGATGCGTTCCGCGTAGCCGTCCACTTCGATGTCGCGCAGGTGGCAGACGTTCTCGACGACCGAGAATGCATCGGCGGCAGGCTTCCGGCGCGCCTCTTCATCATTCAATCCTTCCGCGAGGCGTCGAATGATAACTGGCATCTCTTCCAGCTCTTCAAATTCGCTTTGGGTCATAGCTCTTCTCTATTCCCACTTCTTCAATTTCTGAAAGCGCTTCCGGACCATCTCGCGCTTGAGCGGCGAGAGGCGATTGATGAAGAGGATGCCGTCACAGTGATCCGTCTCGTGCTGTATGCAGCGCGCGGCGAGGCCCGTCGCTTCCCTTTCGTAGAAATTCCCCTCGGCGTCCTGTGCGCGCAGGACGACGCGCTCCGCGCGCTTCAACGGCGAGGCCACCTTGCCGACCGACAGACAGCCCTCCTCGCCGCCTTGCTCGCCGTCCGCTTCGATGATCGAAGGATTGGCCGCGACCAGCTTGATGCCGTCGCAGTCCATGACGAAGAGGCGTTGCGAGAGCCCGACCTGCGGCGCGGCTAATCCGACGCCCTCCGCGTCATACATCGTCTCGAACATATCCCCGACCAGCTTTTTCAGCTCGTCGTCAAAAGCTTCG
>JAFBAJ010000816.1 GCA_019247865.1 Acidobacteriota bacterium | reverse complement strand
GAGATCGAAGAGCTCGTCCAACGGGAGACCAGGGCCTGGGACACGCAGGATGTGGAGCTGTTGCTGACGCTCTTTCATCCGGACATGGTCTGGCCCTGGCCGCGCACGCCGCATTCGCACGACCCGATGGACTGGGTGCTGGAATGGGGCAGGTACGACGCCGTGCGCTGGGCGCGCGGCTGGCAGCAGCTCTTCGACACGCACAGGCTCGCCCACAATCATCGCGAGATCAGGAAGATCGTCATCTCAGCCGAAGGAGACGGAGCCTTTGCCGTCGTCGATATAGATACACTGTGGATCGATAAGCACGGCAATCACAATCACTGGCGGGGACGCGTCTGTAAGGTCTACGCCAAAGTCTCCGGCGAGTGGAAGATGACGATGCACACGGGCGTGCTGGATTATTCTGCTTGATTGAAACGAGAAAGCATCTCACCGCAGAGACGCAGAGTTCACGCAGAGGAAACGCAGAGAGAGCTTGAGAGCTAAGCTGTCTCTGCGTCATCTCTGCGACTTCTCTGCGTCTCTGCGGTGATCTCTCTTTAGCGACGGATGGCCGGGATGATCTCGCCGCCGACTAGCTCGTCGCGCCAGCGCGTCCAGATTCCGCCCTGCATAAAATTCCCGCCGGTCAGGACGACCGTCAGCTCAAGCTCCGGAATCACGATCAGAAGCTGCCCGCCGTTGCCGCTCGCCTCATACTCGCGGTAGGTGCGCCCGCCCGCCTTCACCTGATTGAGATGCCAGGCATAGCCGTCCGTGCCCTTGCCGTAAAAATTCGGGAACTGCTCCGCGCTGAGCCCCGTCGTCGCTTCGTTGACCTCCGAGTGCTGCGCGGTCGAAAGCGTCACCCAGGATGAATCCACGAGACGCTTTCCCTTCCACACGCCGCCGTCCAGATAGAGCTGGCCGAGCTTCAGCAAATCCCTCGGACGCACGAACGCGCCGCCGCCCAGATAACCTTCATCCGTCGGCATCAGGTTCCAGTAGTAGTGACCGAAGGAGAGCGGCCGTGCGACCGTGCGCTCAAACCATTCGGGCAGCCAGGTGCGCGTCGCCGTCGTCAGCGCCGCGCCCACCAGATTCGAGTTCGCAGAGCAGTACGCGTAGCGGCTGCCGGGGTCGTGCGCCATCGGCAGATCGAGCGTGTACTTCCACCAGTTCGGCTCGCGGCTCTGCATCTGCATCGTGCCTTCGTTGCCCGGCGAATCGTTGTCGTTGTCATCGCACGCCAGCCCCGAAGTGTGCGTCATGAGGTGCGCCAGAGTGATCTGCGACTTACGCGCATCCGGATTGGCGTAAGAGTTCGCGCCGCCCAGCAGTTCATACACGCGCGTCTCCGGCGTCAGCTTCACGCCGCGCCTCATCGCCGTGCCGAGCATGATCGAGCCGAAGGTCTTGCCCGCCGAACGCATGTCGTGCTGGCGGTCCTGACTGAAGCCGTAGAAATATTCTTCCAGCACCAGCTTGCCGCGCCGCGCGACGAGCATGGAATGAATCAGCGACGGGCGGCGCGCGGCCGGGTCGGCATCGATCAATTTCTGCACCAGCCGCGCCAGCGCGTCTTCATCAAGCCCTGCCTCGCGTGCGCGCGCAGTCGTCCAGCCGTCCGCGTCTGCCGCGGGCGCGCGATACACATACCGCGCCTCACCCGGCGGGCGCGGGAAGAAGGCCGGAGCTTCCGCAGGCGTGCGGCGCGTCAACTCGACTGTGTATCCGAGATCAGGCCACAGAAGTCGCAGCCGGTCGGGCGTGTGCAGGAACTCTGCGTTGTGGCGTATTTCCGGCTCTCCCTCATACGCTGGGAGGCCGAAACTCACTGCGTCGCCCTCCTGTGTCACGCGCAATCGTGCCGCGCCGCCGTTCGAATTCATCTCCGGATTGCGGAACGCGCCGACCAGAATGCCATTCTCGTTGCGAAATATTTTCAGATAGAGCGTGAAACTGCCTTCGAGCGGGCGCACCACGCCGCGCCAGGCGTCGCGCCCATTGCGGCTCAGGACGAGTGGCGAAGCGAAAGGCTGTCCCGAACCGCCCGGGTCTCTGCGATCTTTCGTTCCGCCCACGGGTTGCAGCCAGAAGCCTTCAATCGCGCGCCCTCCGTCGGTCAATTCTCCACGGAACTTCCCCTGCTCGCCGGGAAAAGCAAAGCGTATCTCCCTGCCGCTGGCTTTGAACGCAGCCTCTGCGCCGGCCATCGTCGCGCGCCAGCTTGAGCCCGCGCGCGTGATCGTCAGCTCGCCGCGCAGGGCCGGAGGGAATTTCAGCTCGCTCGCCCAAAGGCCGATGAGCTCATCTCCCTGTGACTGCGTTTGCGCGTGCGAACCCACGAGCAAAGGCAAGAGCACCAGACACACCACGAGCAGCAAAGGCACAACCTTACGCATCGGCTTAAACTCCTTCTTTGGTTTCGCGTGCTCTGAGCCAAGCGGCAATCGGCTCATATCCGGTCTGAAGATTTGTGCGGAGCGCATCACACGCTGCGTCCAGGTCGCGGCGTCTGAGCGCGGCCATGATGGCTTTGTGATTAGCGCCCGCCACCAGCACGTTCCGGTGCTCGCGCATGAGTGCGATCTCGTAGCGGCGCGTGCGCCGTATAAATTGGTGTATGAGGTCCATGAGGACGCGGTTGGGACAGTCTTTGATGAGCTCCAGATGCCACTCGTCATCAAGGTTGATGATGGCATCCGCGTCCGGCTCGCTCTCGATCTGCTCGTTGATCTTCCGCAGGCGCTCGATCCGCTCGCGCGTGGGCAGACCTGCGAGGCGCAGCGCCTCCGGGTCGAGCAGCGGCCGGATGGCGTAAATCTGCTCGAACTCTTCGAGCGTCAGGGGCTGGACGAAATAGCCTATGCGGGGGACAGACCTCAGCGCGCCCTCGTGTGCGAGCCGCGCCAGCGCCTCGCGGAGCGGCGTCC
>JAFBAJ010000793.1 GCA_019247865.1 Acidobacteriota bacterium | reverse complement strand
AGCATGGACACGAAACAGCAAACATCCGACGCTTACCTGCGCTCTTTCGCGAAGTCCCTGAAGATCAACTTCCCGATCCTGCGCGACCCGACCGGATTGACTTACGCGCAGTTTTCCCCGCAACGCCGGATGCCGCTCGTCATCTTCTTCGACACGCAGGGCAGGGTCGCTTCGCCCAATCATTTCGGCATGTCGGACGCGGAGACTTACAAGACTAAAATGCGCGGGATTATCGACAAGCTTCTGGCAACTCAAACAAGTGGTGAAGAGTGAAGGGTCAATGCTCAATGGCGCAAGAAAAACGTTCGTCCATTGACCATTGACCAGTCACCTTAAAGAGAGCGATGAACTTTTTATTAGCACTGCAAATCAATCAACTCGATCTCAACTTCTGGTACATCCTGCCGGAGTTGATCGTCGGCGTCGCGGGTGTCGTCGTGATGATGGTGGATGCGTTCGCGCGTCCGCGCCAGCGTTGGATGACGGGCGGACTCGCGCTCGCCGGACTCGTCGCGGCGGCGGCCTCTTGTGTCTGGCTGTGGGTCACGCACGTCGGGCCGAACGACATGGCGTTCAGGAAAATGATCGTCCTCGACGAGATGCGCCTCAGTTTCACTCTCATCTTCATCTTCGTCTCGGCGATGACCATTCTCATCTCGATGGTGTGGGTGGAATCGGAGCGGCTGCCGGCGGGCGAGTTTCATTCCCTGCTGCTCTTCGCCACGTCCGGGATGATGCTGATGGCTTCGGGCAACGATCTGGTGATCATCTTTCTGGGGCTTGAGATTCTCTCCATCGCGACTTACGTGATGGCCGGATTCCGCCGCTCGGACCTGCGCTCGAACGAATCGTCGCTCAAATATTTTATTCTCGGCTCCTTCTCCTCTGCGTTTCTGCTCTACGGGATCGCGCTCATCTACGGCGCGACGGCGACCAACGGCGGGTTGCCCGGCACGACGAACATCTCGCTCATCGCAGAGCAGCTGAACGATTCGCGCTATCCGGCGCTGCTCTTCGCCGGAGCGGCGATGATGCTCGTGGGTTTCGGCTTCAAGATTGCGACCGCGCCGTTTCACGTCTGGACGCCGGACGTGTACGAGGGCGCGCCGACTCCGGTCACGGCCTTTATGGCCGCCGGGCCTAAGGCCGCAGGCTTCGCTTCATTCCTCCGCGTCTTTATCTTCGGCTTTCCGTTCGTCGTCGCCTCGGCGGGCGCGTTGACGACCGATGCGATGCTGCACAACGCCTGGCTCACGGCCCTGAGCCTGCTCGCCATCATCACGATGACGGTCGGCAATCTGGTCGCCATCGTGCAGAACAACGTCAAGCGGATGCTCGCTTATTCTTCGATCGCGCACGCGGGTTATGCGCTGGTCGGTTTTGTCGCGGCGGGCGCGGCGAGCGACGCGACTCGACGCACGGAGGCTCTGGCCGCCGTCGCCTTTTACATGCTGACCTACGCCGTGATGAACCTCGGAGCCTTTGCCGTCGTGACGATGATCTCGCGCAAGGACGACCGGCGGACAGAGGTCGAGGACTATAACGGCATCGGCTTTCGCGCGCCGGTGCTCTCGTTTGCGCTCTCGCTCTTTCTGCTGAGCATGCTGGGGCTGCCTTTGACCGCCGGGTTTATGGGCAAGATCATGGTCTTTCGCTCGGCGCTCGACATGGGCTATTACGCGCTGGTCATCATCGGCGTCATCAACACGGCCATCTCCGCCTACTACTATCTGCGCCTCATCATCGTGATGTTCTTCCGCGAGCGGACGACCGAATGGAGCGCGCCCAGCGTGCCCGTCAGCATCACCATCGCGCTCGTCATCACCGTGCTCGGGACTTTCTACCTCGGGCTCTTTCCCGGACGCATCCTCGACGCGTTCCGTAAACCGCCCGCCTCCGCTCCCGTCCGGGTTTCACGCTAGAGGGGGAGCACACGTGTCAGTACCGCCTGCGGTAGCGGGCGGGTCTTATGTTGCAGGATTGATATGTGGAATGAGACGGACATTCCATTAGCGTATCTCATCACATTTCGTTGCTATGGAACGTGGCTGCATGGCGACGAACGTGGTTCAATAGATCGTTTCCACAATCTCTATCAGTCCTCATATATTTCGCCCACAGAGAATTGGCGGCAACACAATCTACAAAAGCTTAAAGGCGACCCTTTGATATTGAGCGATGTCCAGCGCAAATCAGTTGAATCTGCTGTTCGTGAAACTTGTAATTTACGTGGATGGTTCCTGCGCGCAATTAATGTTCGAACCAATCACATTCATCTGGTCGTTTCAATTGGCGAGGCAAAACCTGCCCTTGCTCTAAATGCCTTTAAAGCGAATGCAACGAGACAAATGAGACAAGATGGATGTTGGCAATCTTCGCACAGCCCCTGGGCAGATAAAGGCAGCAAAAGGTATTTATGGAATGAGCGAAGCGTTGCGCGCGCAATTGATTATGTCCTCAATGGGCAAGGTAATGATCTACCTGACTTTAATCAGGATTGAGATACCCGCCCGCTACCGCAGGCGGTACTGACACGTAACGGCCACGTAAGGCTCGCTATTGAGTTTTGAAATTTGGTATAAGAAGCGTGTGAATGTGAGCGCAGCCATCACCGCCCGGAGGGGAGCCAATTTCGCGACGCCGAGAGCAGCGAAGGTCGCGTTGGCCTCGCCGCTGCAACGCGGCTTGGAAGAGGTGCGCGAGGCTTTGGGCGAGATGTGGTTGCCGCGGCTCTATCGTGAGCGCATCCTGAAGCTGCGCACGCGCTCGCACGCTTTGCCGGTGCAGGCCAAAGCGAACCGCGTTGAGATCCAGCACACGCTGCTCGGCGTGGAGCTGAAAACCGGCCGGCGCAGAATCCTGTGCCCGGATCTGGCGACGGCACGCTATCTGGCCGTCTTTGCCCGCGCGGGCTGCACGGAGGTCGCGGTGCCTTACGACATCACCAAAATCTCTCTGCTCGCGGATGAACTCGAATCTTCGTGGCATCGCATGCTATTATTAGTCGAGCGGGCTGCCGCCGAACGCAGCCCGGCCTTTCGCACGCGCGTGCGCTCAGCCTTGATCGCGGACATCCGCCGGGAAATCGCTGAGGCAGGCGCGGGCACAGTAATCCCCCAATTTAATCAGAATACAAAGCAGCGTCGCGCCTGAAAGTGAACGCCACCGGGGCGAGACGCTAAACACATAACCTGATGATGGAAGAGATGCTGCTGAACGAAAACTTGCCGCCAGATGCACCGGAACCGCTCCCCTTTCCTTTCAACCAGCGCACGTATTGCCGCTACGAGCCAATCGAAAAGCGCATCGAGAAGGCGCGCGTGCTGCTCGTCAACAACCTCCTGTTGCAGGAGAGCGATGTCTCGGAAGTGGCGATCAAGGAGCTGGGGCGGAACGTCTCGAAACAGTTGAGCCGCGAGCGCCAGATCTCCGGGCTGGCGATGAGCAACATCGAGCACAACGTCGAGCGACTGGTCAAAAATCCGGACGTGCGCAAAGCGCATCTCTCTGAGATCGGCACGGCCGCCGCAGAGTTTCAACCGCAGGCCATCGTGCTCAGCGGAACCCTGAGCGACTTCGATTACTACAACCCGCAGCACCTCGAAAATTTCAGCGCCTTTATCCGCCGGACGCGCACGCCCGTGCTCGGCATCTGCGGGGGACATCAACTGATCGGCCTCAGTTTCGGCGCGCGCGTCGTCACGCTCGACAATCAGGAGCAGCATCAGAACCGCGCCAATCGCTCATACGAATATCAGTACAAGCTCGTCCGCATCGTCGCGCCCGACGATCCGATCTTTCGCGGCATCAATGACGCGGACTCAGGCATCTGGCAGGACTACACGCGCGAGGCGCGGATCCTGCGCGTGTGGCAGAATCACGGGCTCCAGCTCGACCGCGTGCCGGAGGGCTTCGAGCTGCTCGCCACCGGATATCTCACGCGCAACCAGATGATGGTCAAGCGCTCCGAAGAACAACTCATCTATACCGTGCAGTTTCACCTGGAAAAATCTTTCGAGGACTGGGACCGAACGCGCGCCACACGCTGGGAGCATCCGAACGAATCGCGCGACGGACGCATCATCTTCGAGAACTTCCTGCTCGAATCGCTGAAGCGTGGCGAATAATTGAAGCACTGCTTTCGTTCACTGCTCCGGCCACTCTCACCCAACGGAAGGAGACTCACCGGATATGTTACAAGGGATAGATGTTTCCAAATATCAGGGCAACGTCAACTGGCCTGCCGTCGCGGCGGCCGGTAATACGTTTGCTTTTGCGCGCGTCTCGTATGGAACTTCGAGCACGGACGCCTTCTTTGCACAGAACTGGGCGGGCATGAAAGCCGCGGGCATCATGCGCGGCGTTTATCAATTTTTCCGCGCCAGCCAGGACCCGGTAGCACAGGCCGACCTCCTCGTCTCGATGGTTCAGTCGCTGGGGCCGGGCGATCTGCCGCCGGTGATCGACGTTGAAAATAATGACGGCGGCCAGAGCGCGAGCACGGTCATCGACGGCGTCGCCAAATGGATCGAGACGGTCGAAAGCGCTTTGCCCGGCCGTCAGGCCATCATCTACACGGGCACGCCCTTCTGGCGCGATACGCTCGGCAACCCGACACAGTTCAACAACCAGCCGCTGTGGGTCGCGCAGTACACGAACGCCCCCGGCCCGAATCTCCCCAGCGCGTGGAGCGTCTGGACGTTCTGGCAGTATTCCGAGACAGGTCATGTCAATGGCATCACCGGCGCGGTCGACCTGAACAGGTTTAACGGCGAGCTGGACAGGTTGAGAGTTCTGGCCGGATACCCGGACGACGAAGCCCAGCCGGAGGACAACACTCAGCCGGATGACAACAGTGCGCCGCCAACGCAGTAAGAGCAGTTTTCAGGCTTAATGAAAAGAGCAGCCGTCGGATTAATGACGGCTGCTCTTTTTCATTTCCATCGGCTGGAATTTTTCAGGGAGCCGGTGTCGGGTCGCGCATATCATATTCGGTCGGCACGTGCTCCATCGTTCTCGCGATCAGGAGGTCGACGACCGTCTTGAAGTCTCCGGTCTCTTTGTACACCTGGAGCTGCGCGTCTGCGGACGTGCCGCGTTCGAGGATCGTGTGAATATGTTCTACCTCGTGGCGTGAGCCCAGATTGTCGAGCACCGGGTCTACAAAATCAAGCAGCTCGTGAATCAGGTCGCGCACCGGAACCTCCTTCTGCTTGCCGAGGTCCAGCATCTTGCCGTCCAGCCCCCAACGCACCGCGCGCCACTTGTTCTCCTGAATCAACATTCGCCGGTAGAGGCGAAAACCCATGTTGTTTTCGATCAAACCATTGAGCCGGGCTACGATAGCCTGAAAGAGCGCCGCGATCGCAATCGTGTCATCCACCCGCGTCGGAATGTCGCAGATGCGAAATTCGAGCGTCGGGAAGAATGGATGCGGGCGCACGTCCCACCAGATCTTCTTGCCGTTGTCGATGCAATTCAGCTTGACCAGCAGGTCGACGTAACGCTGGAACGAAGCGTGCGAGTCAAAGTGATCCGGAATATCCGTGCGCGGAAACTTTTTGAAGACTTCCGAGCGGTAAGACTTGAGCCCTGTGTTGTGCCCCAGCCAGAAGGGCGAAGAGGTCGAGAGCGCCAGCACGTGCGGCAGAAAATATCTGGCCGCGTTCATGATGTGAATCGCGCGCTCCGGGTCAGGGATGCCGACGTGCACGTGTAGACCGAAGATGAGCAGCGAGCGTGCGACCATCTGAATCTCTTCGACGAGCAGGCTGTAACGGTCGTCGTCGAAAATTTTCTGGTCTTCCCAGTGCGAGAAAGGATGCGTCGAAGCGGCGACGATCTCCAGCCCCTTCTTGCGGGCGAGAGACGAGATGATACAGCGCAG
>JAFBAJ010000790.1 GCA_019247865.1 Acidobacteriota bacterium | reverse complement strand
GTATTGAACAGTTTCGCAGAGGTCATATCGGCCCTGATGATCGACCAGTACCAGCAGCACGTGGTCGAGCTGGATCTGACGCTGACGCAGGCGCAGGCGCTCAGGATCCTGCGGCGCGGCGCAGTCCAGACCGGGCAGCTCGCCTGCGCGCTACAGATTTCGGCCCCGGCCATCACGCAACTTACCGACCGCCTGATCCGTAAAGGACTGATCGAGCGCAGCTCCGCAGAGGGCGACAGGCGCTGCGTCATGGTCGCCCTGTCCGCGCGCGGGCGTCAGCTGGTAGACCAGTTCCGCTACCGCCGCCGCGAGATTTTCACGCGCGCGCTCGAACATCTCAGCCGCGAAGAGCAGACACAGGTGATCGAGGTGATGGTCAAGGTGGTCGCCGCGCTCGAAAAGATCGAGCCCGAAACTTCGGCAAAAAGCAGAAAAAGCGCCGCTCTTCAGAAAAGCCGGAAAAGCGACGCGGAATAGCCCCGCCGGAACTGCCCCGGAGGGCTTTCGCAAGACCCGCAGAGGAACTTTATTAACTACTTATCGTTCAAAGATTACTGAGAAAAACTGAAGTGCGCCGGGCGGGCAACCTTTTAGCCTGCTCGGCTCTCTTTATTAACTGCTGAGAGAGACAAACTTTCTTGAGCGAAATGATATTATCTCAGCACTAAGAAAGTTATCTAATATGCCATTTACTTCGTATTATCATTTGGAGACTGAGGGGCAAATGCATATTATGCTAAAGGGCTTTGGTGTCGCTCAGGAAAAATAGGGATGGAGAGATCGGCTGCGAGACGCTCTCCCGGAAAGTTTAACGTTATCTCGCTCTGATGAGGTGAATAACAAATTGGCTATGAAGAACAAAGAACAAGGCGGCGTCGGCATCATGGATATGGGAACGGAGAAGTTCGCGCCTTTCGAAGGGCTGACTCAGGAAGCGCCGGAGGATGACATCTCGACGGCCGACCTGGAAGAGGTCTTGCAGCGCATCGAGGGCACGAATCTGGACGAGGATGTTCCGCCTGAGCTGCTGGTGGACGAGGACACGTCTGTCACCGCCTCGGAGGACTCCGATGAGGTGGACGACGATGTGGAGCTCGACCTTTCGGCCGGAGAGCTGGAAAAGGGGAGCGATCCCGTGCGGCTCTACCTGCGCGAGATGGGGACGGTGCCCCTCTTGACGCGCGAGAGCGAGGTCGCCATCGCCAAACGCATCGAACGCGGACAGCGCAAGGCCGAGAAATCCATCTCGCGCTCGCCCATCGCGGTCGAAGAGATGCTCCGCATCGGCGACGAGCTGGAATCCGGCAAGCTCAACATACGCGAGGTCGTCAACTTCTCAGACCAGGCTGAAGTGAGCGAGGAGGAGGACAAGGCCGAAGAGTACCTGCGCTGGTCGCTCGAAGGCATTCAGAACATACGCAAGCTCTACAAGACCGAATTGAAGGAGTGGGACAAGCTCCACGCCGAGCAGAAGGTGACGCGCGGCAAGCGCACGAAGAAGATCATCCGCCTGCAGGGCAAGGTGGCGCGCGCCCGCCTCGACATCGCGCACGAGATCACGCAGCTCAACCTCAAAGAGAGCGCGGAGCGGCGTCTGATCAACTCCATCGGCAAAGTCCACAAGGAGATTCGCACGGCTGAGCGCGAGATCGAGAAGTATACCGAGAAGCTCAACCACAAGCGCGTCAAGCCGGACGATGCGAAGGAGTACAAGCGGCACATCAACGCCGCCAAGCGCCATCTCCAGCAGGTCGAGAAGGAGACGCGCCTCTCGCCCGTCGAGGTCAAGCGCTCGTATCAGGCCATCGTCACGGGCGAGGCACAGGCGATGCAGGCCAAGAGCGAATTGACCGAGGCCAACCTGCGCCTCGTCGTCTCCATCGCGAAGAAGTACAAGAATCGCGGCCTGCAATTCCTCGACCTGATCCAGGAAGGCAACATCGGGTTGATGAAGGCGGTCGATAAGTTCGAGTGGCGCAGAGGCTACAAGTTCTCGACCTACGCGACGTGGTGGATTCGGCAGGCCATTACGCGTGCGATTGCGGATCAGGCGAGAACGATTCGCATCCCCGTCCACATGATCGAGACGATCAACAAGCTGCGCACTGCTTCGCGCGAACTGACGCGCGAGCTGGGACGCGAGCCGAGCACGGAGGAGATCGCCAAGCGCGTGGACATGCCCATCTCGAAGGTGCGCAAGATCTTCAAGATGGCGCAGGAGCCGATCTCGCTTGAGACTCCAATCGGAGAGGACGCCAACTCTTTCCTCGGCGACTTTATCGAGGACAAGACCTTCGTCAGCCCTGCCGACCGTGTCGTCTCGCAGAACCTGCGCGACGTGACGGAGGACGTGCTGGCAACGCTCTCTCCGCGCGAAGAGAAGGTCATCAAGATGCGCTTCGGCCTCAACACGGGCGGCGAAGAGCACACGCTCGAAGAGGTCGGCCAGAACTTCACGGTCACACGCGAGCGCATTCGCCAGATCGAAGCGAAGGCGCTCAGAAAGCTGCGCCACCCGTCGCGCTCGCGTATTCTCAAGCCCTTCCTCGAAGGTCTTGAGGCGCAGTAACTTAATTAGCCACAGAGACACAGAGAGAGCACAGAGGAAGAGAGATCATTAAACCCTCTGTGCTCTCTCTGTGTCTCTGTGGCTAAAATTCTTCTCGGTCCCTCATCGCAATAAATTTGCAACTGGACACGCCCGTCCGTTTGGGCATATCTTAGTTTTTGCGTTTTGTAACGCCTGCCCCATTTATAAAAATGGACGGGTCGCTCAACCCCGCCATTCTCTTCTCATCAAGATATTAAGCAGACGCGCGTGCGCATGCTTCCCGTTTGGCGGAAAGTCGTGCGTGTTCGCGCCCCCAATCGAAGCGGAGGACGAAGATGTTCAGAAGTGACAGAAAACAGAACGATAAGCAGGCGGCCCCTGAAACAAGTGTCAACCAGACTCCCGCTCCCACCTGGCAACAGACCGCACAAGCGGTCGAGCCCACACCCGCGCCGCCTGCCGCCGCGCCGGTGCAGACTCCGGCGCAATCGCGCGCCTTCAGCGAGAAGGATGCGATGGCTCGTGACATCAAGGACGGCGTCCTGAACGGGTTCGTCGGCAACGGCACGGTGATGTCTGGCGAAGCCGTCTTCAAAGGCATGCTGCGTGTGGACGGAAATCTGACGGGGCGCGTCAGCTCGGAGGACGGCACGCTCCTCGTCGGGACGAACGGGCAGGTCGATGCGAACGTCAAAGTCTCGGTCGCCACGATTCACGGCACGGTCAACGGCGACATCGTCGCCTCAAAACGAATCGAGCTCGGCCGCTCGGCCA
>JAFBAJ010000706.1 GCA_019247865.1 Acidobacteriota bacterium | reverse complement strand
ACTCAACCTTGAGTGTCAACATTCAAGCTAAGTTAGACATGCAAAGACCAAAGGGCAAAGACCAAAGACCATCCTTTGAATCAATGCGTCAATGACACAATGGATTTTAAGAGTCCGACGTTCATGCTCGGCATCCAGAGATGGAAGGGATGCACGGGCAGATTGACTTCGCTCGCGCCGACGATGACGCGCGCGGTGCGCCGCATGGCCTCTTCCGCCGGAGCATGCTGTGGCAGGTAGCTCATCTCGATGCCGAGCATGGTGCGCAGGAGCTCGACCAGCCGCTCGCCGCTGACGGCTGAACCGTGACGGCCTGCGCGCTCAAGCCAGTTCGCGAGCGGCGGCGAGAGAATCGTTTGCAGGCTCTCGGAACGCGCGCCGAAGGCGAGCGCCGCGAGCAGGCCGCGCATCTCCGCCAGCTCCTCTTGGGTCATCGCGGGAAGTTCCTCATCGCTGAAGGCTCCGGCCACGGCGCGCGTCGCTCCGTCTCCGGTCAGCTCGTCAACCGCTTCGAGCGTCACTTCGAGCGCGTCGCTGACATAGCCCGCTTCGTCGAGCACCTGCGCGAAATTCTCCGCAGAGATGTTCCAGTCCGACGAGGCGTCAACGGTCCGCGCCACACCGGAGCGCGGCGTCTGCGCGACGTTGGATGAGAGCAGCCGGATAAAGACTCTGCCCGGCGCGTAGAGACCCAGCTCGGCGCGATAAGCGCCTCCGGGAGGCACGTCCAGCCACTGCGATTTGGTCGGCGAAGCGAGATGCAAAGTGCTCTCGCCGCTCTCGGTATTGACCAGCCGCACGACGAGCGTATAACGCGCGGACTGCGCCCCGAAGGCCCGCTCTAAAACATCATACGGATCCTGGGCCAGCCCCCAGTAGAGATAGAGCTTGCGCGGCGATTGCGCGAGCAGGCGAATCCTGTCGCCCGGATAGGCTTCGGGCAAAGGCTCGTCGGTCGAAAGCTCCGCCAGCTTGTCCACCACGGCGGACGGCAACGGCTGCTTGATCGTCAGTTCAGAGCTTCCCGGAAAAATAAGCGGCATCAGACAAATTCCCATCTCGGCTTTGCAAGCGGCAAAGCCTGTTCTTAGTGCTTCACTGTTCGATGTAGAGCACATAAAGTTGTACGGGATTGCGCGCGCGGTGTCAACGCAGGGCAGGAAGGAGTAGTGTCCTAAATTGTTTTTCTCTGCGTTATCTCAGCGACTTCTCTGCGTCTCTGCGTTGAAATGATGCTCCCAGACACTCAACGCAGAGGCGCAGAGTTCACGCAGAGGAAGCGCAGATAGTTGACTTTAGGTCACCACCCGGGAAGGAGGAGGCGCAAAAATGGGACCGGCTACTTGTTGTTGGTCATGCTCTTGAGCTTGATGTCCACGCGGCCGAGGCTGGTGTTCATCTTGGCGCGGACGGGGATGTGGCGTGCGTCGTCTGTGAACCAGATGGTGATCTGTCCGTTGCCCCGGATGAGGCGGCCTTCGCCGAACAGCTCCGGCTCGACCAGCACGGTCTGGACTTTGCCGATGACGGTTTTAAGCTGCTCGCGCTTGATGACCTTGACGGGGATACGATAGACCTGCCCCGTGTCGCTGATCGAAATCTCGAAGTTCTGTCCCGGCTCCAGCTTCAACGTGCGCATGTAGTAGAAGGCCGAAGCGATGTCCTGCACCGTGCCGGTCACTGGCGAAGTGACGACGCGCGGCGTGCGGGTCGGGTCGTTCGGGTCTACCTCAGTATAGGTGACCTTGTTGGAGGCCCTGTCGAAAACCGCTTCGCTCGTGCGCTTGCGTTTGCCCTGTTCGTCAACCTTTTTGGTGCTCATGACGTTGAAGGTCGCGCCTTCGACGATGGATTCTACGCGCTGGTGAAAGGTGAGGCCGAAGAGCTTGCTGACGATGCCTTTCGAATTGGCCTCCGCCGTAAAGAGCAGGAAGGGCTGCGTTGGCCCCGCGATCTGGTCTACAGGGGGAGCCGGAAGGCGGCTGGCTGAAAACTGTAAGGCGGCCACGTCTATGCCGCGCAGCAGAGAGCGCGTGAACTCGCCTTCATAAACGAGAGTCTCAGACGGCTCGAACTGGAACGTTCGCTCCTGCGCCCTGATGACAAAACAGCTCAGCAGCATGAACAGCAGGGCGGCGAAAATCGAACGAGTGCGGTACTTCATAAGCTAAAAAAAATTCCAGTTGATAAAAGCAGCCTTCAAAGCCAGCAAGCCCCACGCGACGACGAGGCCGATGGCCGCCTGATATTCTCGATAGCGCAGGTACAGGCTCGCGTCGAAACGTACGTCGCGCGTCTCCTCGTCCCGGTATGGGACCGGGCGCGGGAAGAAGAGCGGCACGGCGCGGGCATAAGCTCTGTAGGCGTCGCCGAAAAGCTCTGCCAACGTCGTCGCTTCGACGCGCATGACGGGCAAATAGATGCCCAAAAAGAGCGCGGCGAAGATGAGCCCCAGCCACCAGCGCCCCGCCGCGATGGTGAAACCGATGCCGAGCAGGAAGCTGCCGAAGTAGAGCGGGTTGCGCGTGTAGGCGTAGGGGCCGGAGGTCGCCAGCCGATCATTTTTTCGGATATGCCCGGCCGACCACGCGCGCACTGCCAGCCCGAGCAGCGCGATGCCGCCGCCGATGGCGAGCGTCAAAGGGCGCGGCTTTGCGAGCACAAGAAAAAGCGCGCCGCATAAGAACCCGAGCGGCACGCGCCAGCGCTGCATCCATGTCCCGCCTCTACGCAATCGTTTCCCGCTCCGCCTCCTTCGCCTTTTTCGCTCGCCGCAATCTCTCTTCGACGGCCTGCCGGACGCGCGCGACCTCTATGTCCATGCAGATCCAGTTCGAGCAGGCGCGGCGATGGCAATCCGCGCGACAATCGATCTCATTGCGCTCGACGCAAATATCTTCCGGGCGCGGGCTGCCGTTACGCCACCACTCGGTCGGGCCGAAGAGACCGACGACCGGCGTGCCAGCCGCGACCGCCAGGTGAGTCGGCCCGGTGTCGCCTCCGACGTAGACTTCGGCCAGCTTCGCTAAGGCCACAAAGCCTTTCAAGGAGAGGCTGTGCGCCGTCGCTCGTCCCGAACGGCTCGCCGCGACCACTCTTTCCGCCAGTTCCTGCTCGCCCGGCCCGTAGGTGACGACTGAGCTGAGCCCCAGGTGCTCCCACAGTTCGTCCGCCAGCGCGCCGAAACGCTCCGCGCTCCAGAGCTTCGTCGGCCAGCCGCCGCCCGGATTCAGAATCGCAAAGCCGGTCTTCAAATCTCTGACGGCCGCGGACGCCTCCCGCTCATGTGCCGGGCTGATGGCGATGGGGAACTCGAACTCCGAAGGGTTCGTTGGCACGTGTATGCCGAGCGCGCCCGCCGCGAGCGCCAGATTTTTGGAAATGACGTGAACGCGCGCAGGCGTCGGCAGCGTCTTGGTCAAAAGGAAACGGCTGGCAGGCTCGCGCAGTTGCTCGCGCGCAAAGCCATAGCGCAGCCTCGCT
Source organism: Acidobacteriota bacterium (assembly GCA_019247865.1). GTDB lineage: Bacteria > Acidobacteriota > Blastocatellia > Pyrinomonadales > Pyrinomonadaceae > JACMLC01. Next base: position 1,874 of record JAFBAJ010000706.1, on the reverse strand, counting down.
CCTGAAAGGCGTGCGATGGCGGCTGATTTAAGAAGTCCCTGAAAATCTAAGGCGGTATCGAAGGTTGAGGCGCGTAGCCGACGTAACTGCTGGCGCGGTGCCAGCAGCGTCTCCCCAGACACCGGCCAGCGCCTCAAAGCCTTCGTGTCCACTTCGATGAGACGATTGAGGAGCGGGTTGTCTCGCACAATCTCGGCCGAGCGCCGCTCCACGACCCAGGAGATTTCCGCGCTCGGCAGAGCCCGCCGCACCGCCGCCAGTGACGGCAGCGTGTGCACGATGTCTCCGATGCTTCCGAGTTTGACGAAGAGCAGACGCATTCGTAATCAGCCTATTCCAACTCGCCCGCGCCGAAGAGCTTCAACACGAAGCGGGCAATACTATCGCCTGCGAACATGAGCAACATCGAAACGCACAGACTGAGCCAGCCAAAAGCCACGATAAACCATGATCTGGTTTCAGCCGCCTGTCTCTGCGCCTCCGTGTAATCGATATCGGCCACGAAATAGCTCGAACCCATTATGAAGACGAGGCTCAGGCCGGCGCAACCGAACGCGAAGAGGCAGATCAGCGCCAACAGCATCCGATGCGCGATCTTCATCCTTCTTCACCCGCCAATTTCCGCAACATCTCCGTCGTCGAATGGTCTTTCGGGTCGCCGACGATGGCGACACGGCCGCCGCACGAGAGCACCACTTCGCGCTCCGGGACGCTCCCTTCAGTGTAATCAGTTCCCTTGGCGTGAACGTCCGGGCGGATGGCTCGAATCAGCGCCTCGACGGTCGGCTCCGGGAAGATGGTCACAATGTCCACCACGCGCAGGGAAGCGATAAGTTCCGCGCGCTCCTGTTCCGGCATAAAGGGGCGGCCCGCGCCCTTGAGCAAGCGCACCTGCTCGTCCGAATTGATGCCGACGACCAGCAGGTCTCCGAGCGCACGCGCGCCCTCCAGATACCGAACGTGCCCGACATGCAGCAGGCCAAAGCAGCCGTTCGCCAGCACCACCCGCGCCCCGTTCTTCCGCGCAATCGCCACCCGCGCGATGAGCCGGTTGCGGTCGAGGACGCGCGAGTTTGCGGCACTCATATTCTGTCCGGTCGAACTGTACATTGTTTGGAGAACTTCAGTGCTGCCTGACTTTATCTCAGTTGGATTTCCGATTCCTGAAAAGCTCTCGGTATCTTCAAAAGCTCCAGCATCTTTTTGACATTAGTCTTCTTCCAATCCAGCATTTCTGAGAGCGGCTTTTCTTTTCATAGACATACCCGCTCAAGTGGCTTCGCCCCAGCGCAGGACGGAAGAGAGCAGTTCCTGACGATTGATCGAGGCCGTGCCGCGTTTCATGACGACGAGGCCGCCCGCGTGGTTGGCTAGATGCGCGGCGTCAGCGAACGATGCGCCGGAGGCGAGTGCGAGCGAGTAGGCCGCGATGACCGTGTCGCCCGCGCCGGTCACGTCCACAGGTTCGGGCGCTCCGACGGCTTCGATGTGGAGCGGGGCCGCGCCCGCTTCGAGCAGCAGCATGCCGTTGCTGCCGCGCGTCACGAGCAGAGCTTTAAAGCCGAGCCGCTCGCGCAGGTCCACGCACGCGGTCTCCATCTCGACGGCCGTTTCCAGTTGACGGTCGAGCTGTTGCTCCACCTCGTCCTCGTTGGGTGTGGCGGAGGTGAAATTGGGAAAGCGCGAGAGGCGAAAACGCGAGTCCACGAGGAGCGGAATATTGCGCCGCCTGGCGATCTCGCGCGCGGCCGTAGCCATGCTCTCGTCCGCCACGCCGTAGTTGTAGTCGGAGATGATAAGGGCGTCCGCGTCTTCCGCGGCCTCGCGCAGGCGCGCGCGCAACTCCTCGTGTATCTCCGCGTCCTCAATCGGCT
>JAFBAJ010000664.1 GCA_019247865.1 Acidobacteriota bacterium | reverse complement strand
ATGCAGGAGGTCAGGCACGACCGCATCAAGGTCAGCTACATCATGCCCGGCTCGGTCAACACGGAGTTCGGCGGCGACGAGCCGAGCGAGGAGAAGTCCTGGCAGCTTCAGCCTGTAGACATCGCGCGCGTTGTCCTCGACCTGCTGCAACAGGAAGAGCGCAGTCTCCTGAGCCGCGTCGAGATCAGGCCGAGCCGTCCTCCGGTCAAATCGAAATAAAAGCAGTTTCCGGCAAAGGCGCAAAGGAAGACAAATGTCTACAGCGTTGCGTGCGGGCTGTCCACGCGAGTAGACACCTGCGTCCACAGACGGCCGGGCTGCCTGCTGAAAGGCCCGCTAAACAGCATCCCTCTCATCTGCGCCCCAAGCGGCACGGGCGTTGCAAACTCAAATCGGCAGGAAGAGACTTCGGACCATTAACAAGGCCTCCCCCGAGTTCTCGGTTCGGGTCTCTTCCGTTCCTCACAATTGACAAGCCATGAGGACACCTCCTTGAGTGATGGCGCGTGCGGGTTCGCATATCTCGGCACGCCCTCTGGATATGGCGTCGCATTCTACCCCAGAGATGCGACGCCCTTTTTTTTCCAGGCCGGTGCCGTGAAATACTTCCAGCATAACTTCTAACCCCTCTAATTAAGGAGTCATCGAGTATGATTATCTCTGTTATCAATCACACTCACGGCAAGATCACGGACGAGCAGCTACAGGTTGCCATTCGCGCTATCAATCGCCAGATCGCGCACGACTTCGAGCCCTACTGGAGTCTGTATGCGGAACTGCGCCTCGAAGGACGCAGCGAGGTCAGGCCGACCAAACATAATCTCGCGGACATGCGCGGCGATGCTGTGATCTACATGTGGGACAACGTGGATGTCGAAGACGCGCTCGGCTATCACGATAAAAACGACCGCGGCATCCCTTACGGCTTCGTCTTCACGGAGCTTTCGCAGCAGCTCGGCGAGAACTGGACGGTCACGCTCTCGCACGAGGCGCTGGAGCTGATCGGCGATCCGGAAGTGAACCTCCTCGTGATGGGGCCGCATCCGACCGAGCCGGAGCGCGATGTCTTTCACTGGTACGAGATGTGCGACGCCGTGCAGGCCGAAAGCTACGTCGTGGACGAAGTCGAAGTCTCGAATTTCGTGCTCCCGCTCTACTTCACTGGCGGCGACGAGACCGGCGGGCGCAACGATTTTCTGGGTCGCCTCTATGACGGCAAGCCCCTCAAATCATTCGGCGTCAATCCGGGCGGCTACATAGGCTTCTACGATCCGCTGAAGAGCGACAACGGCACCTTTAACATGGAAGGCGACACGCGCGCCGAAGCTCGCCGCGAGATCAAGAGCAGGGCACGGTCTGCGCGCCGCGCCATTCGGTATCAGCGCTTTGATCTGTCTGGGTCATCTGAAACTGTGGCCGCGGAGGTCAGACAGATGGCTTCCGGGAAGCCTCCGGGCAGCCGGGACAGCGCGAAGAAGCCTGCGAAAAAAGGCGCGAAGAAAGCTGCAAAAAAGAAAAAGAGATAAAAATAGTTTCACGCAAAGGCGCAAAGACGCAAAGGAAACACTTAATTGTCTTCCTTTGCGTCTTTGCGCCTTTGCGTGAGTTTAATTTATTATCCCGAACCTATGCGAGCCGTCTTGCAGCGAGTCACGCGCGCGTCCGTCACCGTCGAAGGCCAGATCGTCGGCGAGATCGGCGCGGGGCTCGTCGTCCTGCTCGGCATCACGCACGATGACGCTGCGCGCGATGTCGCCTATCTGGTCGAGAAGATCGTTGCCCTGCGCATCTTTGAGGATGAAGCGGGGCAGATGAATCTCTCTGTGACGGAGACGCAGGGCGCGCTCCTCGTCGTCTCGCAGTTCACGCTCTACGGCGACGCGCGCCGTGGCCGCCGCCCCTCTTACAGCGAGGCCGCGCCGCCCGCAATGGCCGAGCAGCTCTACGAGGATTTCGTCGCGTTGGCGCGCCGGTCAGTGGCGCATGTCGCCACCGGCAGCTTTCGCCGGATGATGCAGGTCGAGCTCGTCAACGACGGGCCGGTCACGATCCTGCTCGACAGCCGGAAAGCGTTTTAGGCTCATCCATGATGCGTTTTCATCAAACCAGTAAAAGGGAGCACAGTCCAGAGATGCGATTGAACTTATGTGCGAAGACACGTGTCGGTTATGCGTTGGTGATCTGTTTGATGCTGAGCGGGGCGCTCCTTCTCGGCGGGTGTCGGGATAAAATTTCCACGCGAGATTCGGATACCGGAAAAGAGGCTCCCAAGCCCGACGTGAAGAAGGGCGTCAAGCCCGTCGCGGATACGGAGGCGGCAGTCGTCGAGACCGAATTCGGCAACATCGTGATCGAGCTCTATCCGAACCTCGCGCCTAAGACGGTCGAGCGGTTCAAGCAGCTCATCAAGGACGGATTTTATAACGGCACGACTTTTCATCGTATCAACAGCGCCGCCGGGTTGTTGCAGGGAGGCGACCCGCTCTCGAAAGACGACAACCCGGAGAATGACGGGACGGGCAGCTCTTCGTATCCGAACCTGCCGCACGAGTTCAACGACATTCCTTACGAGCGCGGGACGGTCGGAGCCGCGCGACAGGGCGAGGGGCCGGGCCTGACCACACAGCAAGCCTGGGACACTGCCAACTGCCAGTTCTTCATCACGCTGCTCCGGCAGGACACCTTCGACGGGCAATACACTGTCTTCGGCCGCGTCATCGACGGCGTGACCAATGCGGACGTGATCGCGCACGCGCCGGTCGTGCCCGGAACCGAGAGCCCTTCGCCCAAGATCGTCATCAAGAGCATCAAGCTCGTGCCGCGCTCGAACTATAAATAAATCAGCCACAGAGAACACAAAGAGCACAGAGAAAGATAACTTGATCTTTCTCTGTGCTCTCTGTGTTCTCTGTGGCTGATATTTTAGAAGCTCAGATTCAGCTCGCCCTCGTGCACAGGAGTGGCGATGTCCGAACTGACGAGACTCGCATTGGACACCGGCGCAGTGCTGACGAAGCGGCCGAAAGTTTGCCCGCCGCCGACGGTCGCGTAGTCGCCCGTGCCGCCTTTGATGACCAGTTCAGTTTTGATCACCTCGCCGGTGATGTTGCCGCGCCGGTCAGTCTGCCAATCGTAGGAGCCGCCCGTCACTTCGCCGAAGAGCATGCCCTTGAATTCGCCGCCCTTGTAAACGGACAGAGCCCAGGTACCGCCGATGACCTTGTTGCCGAACTGCGTGTCGGGCTGGATGCCGCCGCGGTTGAGGTTCAGGGTAAAGTTGCTGGTCGCGCCACGCATCGTGAGCGTGTTGCCCCACACAGTGTTGTCTTCGTAATCAGAGAAACCGGAGGCGACCTCAAGGCCGCTCATCTTCTCGGAAAAATTATATGTCACCACCAGACCGTCCTGCTCTCTCTGTGCGGCGTCGGTGGTTTGAGCGGTCTGCGCGAAGGCGCTGCCGAACAGCACCAGCATCATAGCAATCGTATAAGCAATCTTTTTCATCATTAGCTCCCCTTCGTCTCTGTAACCCTTGTGTCGAAACCATCTCTTCAACGCCTGAGACGAAGCTTGATCGAAAACGCGTTGACGTGATGGCACAGCTCTGCGTGCGAGACTGTGAACCCCAAAATAATTTTCAAAATTTCTGACATCGCAGGCTGTCTTGCCTGACGTGAAAGGTTATGGCAATGACTGTGCCAGAGGCGAAACGGGCGAGATATTAAGCTTTGATGAGTGTTGCGCGATTCATGAACGCTCGTTCATGTTGCGTGCTGCGACATCCGAGAGGCGCAGTGATTCATGTTGAAACAAGCAGGGAAGGGAATGTGTGAGGAGTTTAAAGATCTGCGGCCCTTGAGGCTTCAGATCGTGTCTTCATCCGTCTTCGAGCGCTCATCGAGCTCGAAGCGCTCGCGGTCGCGCCGCTCTATCTTGTCCAGAAAATCCAATTCTTCGTTGTCTTCATAGTTGACGCCGACGGCGTTCGCGTTCTCTTCGACGTTGGATTGGTCTGGCGTCGGGTTATCGCCCGCGACGGATTCTTCGCCGCTGTCGTTCACGTCTTCCCAGGTCGCGTCCGGGTCGCCGCCCGCGTCCGAGGGCGAAGCGGAAGTGTTGTTGCGCAGACGCTGCGCGAGCTGTTGCGGGTCTTTCGGAGCGCGCGCGATCTCCTCTTCCATGAACTCTTCGATTTCCGGATCGGGCACGTAATCCGCGCCGCTGATCCGCTCAAACTCGTCCTTCTTCGCCATCTTCCTTGTCTCCTCGCTGTTTCGTTGTTGGCCTGCACTATAACACAGTAAAAGCGTTTTCACGCATAGGCGCAAAGACGCAAAGGTGGGCTTGCTTGACGTTTGAAGGGCTGAGTTTTACACTGAAATTTGACGAGCAATCCTGAATTTATCAACTTTCACGCCGCCCGAGGCTCAGACAGCCGTGGGGCGTGCCCTGACCTGACATCTCTTGATTCTTATGCCACATAATCTCTTCAATACACAGCAAACTTTCGACGCCGGAGCGGGCCGCGAAGGCCGTTTTTATTCCCTGCCGCAACTGGAGAAGGAGGGCATCGGCGCGATCTCCAGGCTCCCCGTCAGCATTCGCGTCGTGCTCGAATCCGTCCTGCGTAACTTCGACGGCCAGAAGATCACGGAAGCGAACGTGCGTGCGCTCGCGGGCTGGGGCGCACAGGATGAGCGCACGGAAGAGATTCCGTTCATCGTCGCGCGCGTGCTCCTGCAGGACTTCACGGGCGTGCCTTTGCTGGTCGATCTGGCGGCGATGCGCTCGGCGGTCGCGCGCCTCGGACGCGAGACGAAGATCATCGAGCCGCTCGTCCCGGTTGACTTAGTGATCGACCACTCCGTGCAGGTGGACTTTGCGAGCACGTCCGATGCTCTCATGCGCAACATGGAGATGGAGTTCAAGCGCAACAACTCGCGCTACCAGTTTTTGAAGTGGGGCATGCAGGCTTTTGACGGCTTCGGCGTGATTCCGCCGGGCATAGGCATCTGTCATCAGGTCAATCTCGAATACCTGGCGCAGGGCGTGTGGGAGCGTGACGGCATCTATTACCCGGACACGTTGGTCGGGACGGACTCGCACACGACGATGATCAACGGGCTCGGCATCGTCGCGTGGGGCGTCGGCGGCATCGAGGCCGAAGCAGGAATGCTCGGCCAGCCGGTCTACTTTCTGACGCCGGATGTGGTCGGCGTGAACCTGAGCGGCAGTCTGAAGGAGGGCGTGACCGCGACCGATCTCGTCCTGCGCGTGACGGAGATGCTGAGGCAGGCGAAGGTCGTCGGCAAGTTCGTGGAGTTTCACGGCGAGGGCGCGGCGAGTCTGCCCGCGACCGACAGGGCCACGATCGCCAACATGGCTCCGGAGTACGGCGCGACGATGGGCTTCTTTCCGGTGGACGAAGAGACGCTCAAATATTTTGAGGCGACCGGCCGGACGCCCGAACAGGTCGAAGCCGTGCGCAACTATT
>JAFBAJ010000573.1 GCA_019247865.1 Acidobacteriota bacterium | reverse complement strand
GCGGCGGAAGCGCGCCAGCTCGACGAACATCTGGAAACCTGCGCAGAATGCCGCGCCGAGCTCGATTCCTGGCGCGAAACCACCGCCGCACTCGCCTACGCGGCGGAGGCTGCGGAGCCCTCGCAGGAGCTGCGCGGACGCATTCTGGAGAAAGCGCGCAGGCTTCCGCAACTGCCGCAAGCCGCTGCTGCAAGCGCGCCCAGGCCGCTCGAAACCGTCACGAACGGCGCGGCGGAAGCGGCCTCCAACGTGATCCCGCTTAACGTCCGGCCGCGCCGCTCGTGGAGCGCGATGCAGACCTTAGGCGCAATCGCCGCGTCGCTCATCATCGCCGCGCTCGCCGTCGCCTTCGCCGTCCTCTGGCAGCGCAACAGCAGGCTCGAAGCGGAGCTGGCGCAGGCGCGCGAAGACCAAAGGATACTGACCTCGACGGACGCGAGCGTGGCCCTGCTCGGCGGGACTGAGAACGCCAGCGGAGCGCGCGCGCGCCTCGCTTATGAAAAGAGCACCGGCCGCGCCATCCTGATCGCCGACGGACTGCCGCCCGCGCCGGAGGGCAAGGCTTACCAGCTCTGGTACATCAACGAAGGCCAGCCGCCGATGCCCGGCGGCGTGTTCACGACCGACGCGGCCGGACACGCCGAGATGCGCGAGCAGATTCCGCCCGCCGGACGCGGCGCTGGCGTCTTCGCCGTGACCCTCGAACGCTCCGGCGGCGTTCCCAAGCCCGAAGGCAAAGCCTTTTTGCAGGGCAAAGCTTCATCATAAATTTTCCGCGCGCCTAAATCCCTCCGCGCCTCTGCTCCGTAAATAAGATAGAACAATCGCAAACAGCAAAAGCGTGTAGCGCCACGACACGTGTGGCTATGACTTTCTATACGGTAAAGGGAGATAAGGACGAATCATGATGAACTTGAAGAGAAAGATTTTCGGTGTGATGTCGGTCGCGGCGCTGTTGATAATGTGCGGCGCGCAGGCTTTCGCGCAGAACGGCGACATGAAGGGCGAGATGTCGATGCAGAGCAACACCATCGTAGATGTGGCGATGAGCGATGCACGGTTCTCGATGCTGGTCGAGCTTTTGAAGGAAGCCAATCTGGTTGACACTTTGAAGGGCGCGGGGCCGTTCACGGTCTTCGCTCCGACCAACGATGCGTTCGCCAAAGTTCCTGCGGCGACGCTCGCCAGGTTGAAGAGCGATCCCGAAATGCTCCGCAGCGTGCTGCTCTATCACGTGCTCGGCATGCAGGTTCCTTCGAGCGCGGCGCGGACGATGAAGGCTCAGACCGCGCAAGGGTCAGAGGTGCAGGTGACGGTCAAAAAGGGCATGGTGATGGTTGATAAAGCCAAAGTCATACAGGCCGACGTGATGGCCTCGAACGGCGTCATCCACGCCATCGATTCCGTGCTCATGCCTAAGATGGAGAGCAAGATGAGCAAGAAGACAATGAAGTAAAGCTTATCTCACCGCAGAGACGCAGAGTTCACGCAGAGGCGACGCAGAGGGTTGAGAGGCATGCTGTCTCTGCGTATCCTCTGCGATTTCTCTGCGCCTCTGCGGTGAAAGTCTTCTTTAAAAGCTTCACCCCACGCGCCCTCCTGAGCTAAACTCCCGGCTTGAATCCAACGCTTCGCTTCGCCTCGTATAGTCAGGCAGAGACGCCTTTTCGGCTTGGCTATCACACAAACCATCTTCCCAAAAGGAGCACCCAACTCTATGTCGAAGCAACGCTTGTTCGTGAAAATGGTTCTGCCCCTGTTCGCCTTTCTCCTGCTCGCCTCGTGGAGCGGTTCGGCGGCACAGGCGCAGGGGAAAAAATCTCTCTACGAGAGGCTCGGCGGTTATGACGCGCTGGCGGCGGTGACGGATGACTTCATCGGGCGGCTGGCGGCGGACAAACAGCTCTCGCGCTTTCTGGTCGGCCTCAGCGACGATTCGAAGAAGAAGCTCCGCCAGCACTTTCTCAACCTGCTCTGCCAGACGACGGGCGGCCCCTGCATCTACACCGGCCGCGA
>JAFBAJ010000535.1 GCA_019247865.1 Acidobacteriota bacterium | reverse complement strand
GTTCGATTTTCCTGCGCTTCATCGTTGCTGCCGCTGTAGGAAGACCCCGTTCTGGTAGAGGAGTGCCAGTCCCGTGACCGCTCCTCTGGCGTTTCGCGTAAAGCCGAAAGTCGTCTCGCCGTTGCTGCCTTCCGCGAAGAACTCATCCAGAGCCGAAGGCACGAGCCGGGCCTTCTTTCCCTGCGGCGGCGTGAGCCACAACGCGCCGTCTTCAAAACTTATTTTTATAGCGAGATCGTAGAGCTTGTAAATGCCCGCGTAGCTCTTCAAGTCCTGCGCCTCCGGCTTGAAGGTCGCGGGCCGCGTCAACTTGTCCGCCAGGTAGATGCTCGTGATCCTGTTGGCAATGGCGTAGGCCGGAGTGAGCTGCTCGAAATTCGAGAGGACGATGACCGAAAACTTTTGTTCGGGGAGGCGCAGCAACTGCGCGACGAAACCGTCCTCGCCGCCGCTGTGTGAGACAAAAGGCAGGCCCAGGTATTTGCCCATGCCCCAGCCGAAACCGTAATTCACCTTCGTGCCGTCATTCAAAGCGCCGGAGGTGAACGCTTCGCGTAGCGTCCGGGCTTTGACCAGCTTCTCCGTGTAGAGCGCCTGATCCCACTTGTACAAATCTTCGACCGTGCTCATGAACCGGCCATCGCCGTAGATGAGATTGTGCGGGTTCCAGTCGGCTTGCTTGAAGCTGCTGTCCTTCTGCACGTAGCCGATGGCGGCGTTCGCCTGCGCGTGCGCTTCGTCGTAGACGTAAGTGCCGTTCATGCCGAGCGGCGTGAAGATATTCTCTTTCAGGAACTGCGGGAACGGCTGGCCTGAGACCTTGCCGACGATCAGCGCCAGCACGACGTAGCCGGAATTGCTGTACTCCCATTTCTCGCCGGGCGCAAAGTTGAGCTTCTTCTGCTGCGCCAGAAACTTCAACACGTCTTCCGAAGTATGCCGGGCATGGTCCCGATTGAGCTTCTCTCCCTCTTTCCAGTAGATGCTGTAATCCGGCAGCCCCGAAGTGTGATTGAGCAGGTGGCGTATGCTGACCTGCTGCGCGAAGGGCGCAAGCTCCGGGAAAAATTTGGCGGGCGAATCGGTGTAGCTGAGCTTGCCGCGCTCGACGAGCATCATGACGGCCATCGCCGTGAACTGCTTGGCGACGGAAGCGATGTCGAAAGGCGTGGCCGGGCTGATGCTCGTGCCGCTTTCGAGATTGGCGAGGCCGTAGCCCTTCCTGTACAAGACCTCGCCATCTTTGATGATGATGACGGCGGCTCCAGGCGTGCGGCCCTGAGACCACCTGGACATCAGCGCGTCCACCTGAGCCGACCTGGAATCCGCCTCTTTCGTCTGAGCCACGGCCAGCGTTGCCAGCATGAGGATGTGTGCGATGGCTAAAGCTCTTCTCATCTTAGCTCCCCTTTTCGGTTAATACGGCTCGGCTGGAAATAAGTTTGTCGGCTGAATCGAGAAGGCGTGATATGCTTGGCGTAAATTACCGAGCGATAATAGAGAGGCGACGAAGATGGAAGCAGACATCGGCATGGCTGGCCTGGGCGTGATGGGCTTGAACCTCGCGCTGAATATGGAGAGCAAAGGTTTTTCGGTGGTCGTCTGGAATCGCGAGGCTCCGGTGGCTGAGAAGTTTGCGCAGAGCGCCGCCGGCGCAGGCAAACGCATCACCGCGGCGCTCAGTGCAGAGGAGTTCGTGCGCGCGCTCAAGCGTCCGCGAAAAATAATGTTGATGGTCAAGGCCGGGCCGCCCGTCGACTGGACGATGGAGCAGTTCAAGCCTTTCCTGGAAGCAGGCGATATCCTGATCGACGGCGGCAACTCGGAGTTCACGGACACGATGCGCCGCGAGAGCGAGCTGAAAGAGGCCGGCCTGCGCTTCATCGGCTCCGGCGTGTCGGGCGGCGAAGAGGGCGCGCTGCACGGGCCGAGCCTGATGCCGGGCGGAGCGCGTGAGGCTTACGACGAGATCAAGCCCATCTGGGAAGCCATCGCGGCCAGGACGGATGACGGCGCGTGCACGACCTACGTCGGGCCGAACGGCGCGGGCCATTTCGTCAAGATGGTGCATAACGGCATCGAGTACGGCGACATGCA
>JAFBAJ010000351.1 GCA_019247865.1 Acidobacteriota bacterium | reverse complement strand
CAGAATTCTCTGGCGGCAGCCGCCGGCCTCTCCATCCTTCTGGTCGAAGGTCATCAGCCGCCCGCCGTCGTCGTCTCGAACAACAACTCGATCTGCCATGCCTTTCAGACTTCGCCGCTCCACGCGCACCTCTGCGAGCCCTATTGCGGCGAGGCTTTCAAGCGCGCGATGCAGGCCGGAGAGTCCGTCTCCTATCGCTGTCACGCGGGGCTGCATTGCATCACGATGCCGGTCGAGCTGGAGCCAAAAAGGAAGCTGGCCGTCATCGGCGGGCGCGCGTTTCTGACCACCGCGGATTATCGCGAGCTGGCCGAGCGGATACGCGTCGGCGACCTGCAGGACATGCTCACGAGCGACCTTTTCAGAAACGTCATCTTCGCCGCGCAGCAGGATTTGACCGCGCTCGCGCGCCGCATCGACGCCTCCGCCGCAGGCTATCGAAAGCCGTCCGGCAAGGGCGCACAGCGCGCCGCCGCTGACGCCGCTCCGCCGAAAGCGGTGATGCCGAAAGAGCGCGCTGCTCTGGCCGGGCCGCTCGATGAGTCCTGCCGCAAAGCCGTGCGCGCCATCGCCGAAAAACAGAGGCTCGATTCGCTCGTGCTGCTCCTCAGACAGAAAGAGAGCTTCGGCATCGCGCTCGCCACCGGCCGTTTCGCGTCCGAACAGCTCAACCTCGGGCTTGAAGCTCACGACGCACGCCTGCTCGACGCGGCGCGGCGCGGCGCATCGCTGCTGATGCGCGAGACGCCCAACGGGATCGAGACGGCGGTCGCCGCAGGCAGCTCGAAAAGCGCGGGCGGGAAAAAAGCAATCGAGCTCTTTCCGCTGGTCATCGAAGACGAAGTGAAGGGCGTGCTGCTCGTCGCAGACGCCGCGCTCGACATCGAGAAGCGCCAGGCGCTCACAGCCTTCTGCCGCGAGCTCGTCCTGCCGCTCGAAGTCCTGCGCCTGCGCGACGAGCTGCACAAGCGAGCGCGTTTCGCCGACTCGGTGCAAAGCTTCACGAGCGGCATCAACGTCAGCGACCCGGCCGAAACCTATTCCTCTATCCTGCGCCACTCGGCCGAGCTGCTGCGCGCCGAACGCAGCTCGTTGCTCGTCTATGACGAAGCCTCGAACGAGCTGGCGGTCAAGGCCGCGTTCGGGCCACGCGCGAAGGTGGCGAGCGCCGAGCGCATGCGTCTCGGTGACGGCGTCTCCGGCGCGGTGCTGATGAACGGACGCCCGCTCGTCGTGCGCGACCTTGAAGCGGCGGGGCGCGAACCGGCTCCGGCCGAACGGCTGTATAAGACCAAATCTTTCATCAGCTATCCGATCAGCATCGGCGGGCGCAAGGTGGGCGTGCTCAACCTGACGGACAAGTCCGACGGCAGCGCGTACGACGACGTTGACCTGAGCCTCATCGAAACTTTAGCGCCGCAGATGGCGCTCGCGCTCGACCGCGCCGAATGGCAGGAGAAGGCCGCGCAGTTTCAGTTGATGTCGATCACAGACCCTCTGACAGGCTTGCTCAACCGTCGTTACCTGGAAGAGCGCCTGGCCGAAGAGCTGAAGCGTTCGGAGCGTCAGAGCTACGCGATGAGCTTCGTCATGATCGACATTGACGATTTCAAATACTATAACGATCAGAACGGCCATCCGGCGGGCGACCTCGCGCTGGAGATGACCGCACAGTGCTTAAAGTCAGTCCTGCGCGCGGCCGATGTCGCGTCGCGTTACGGCGGCGAGGAGTTCTGTATCCTCTTGCCGCAAACCAAGCTCGATGAGGCCGTGGCGATTGCCGAACGCATTCGCCGCCGCGTCGAGCGCACGCGTTTCCCGCACGGCAAGACCCAGCCGCTCGGGATGGTCACGGTGAGCATCGGCGTCTCCGCGCTCGATGAGACGACGAATACGCCGGCCGCGATAATCGGGAGCGCCGACCGCGCACTCTATCAGGCCAAGGCTATGGGCAAGAACAGAGTTCAGGTTTTGAACGACCCGACCGCTTCAATAACCACTGATGCCGACGAACGCACCCCGTAAGATAGAGCGCAGGCGGCGCATCCTGGGACGCGTCGCCCCGCAGGAGTTCGTCGGGCGCGAGACGGCGCTCGACGAATTGGTCAGCCACGCCGGCGGGCGCGGCACGTCCTCGCACGGGATGCTGGTGCTGGCTGCGCCTTCGGTCGGGGCTTCGGAACTCTTGCGTCAGGCTTACGACGAGCTCTTTCACCGGCACGAGAATATCGCCCCCATCTATTTTGCCATCAACCGTCACGACCGAACGACGCAGGGCGCGGCGAACCATTTCCTGCACACGTTTCTGTTGCAGCTCATCGCGTTTCGCCGCCACGAGCCGTCGCTCGCGAACGCTTCTTTGACGATGAGCGATCTGATGGAGCTGGCTCCGCCGCAGGATTACGAATGGATCGAGCATCTGGTCGCGGCCTGCGAGCGTGAGCGCGTGCGCGGCGACGAGCGCGCCTTCATCCGTCTCTGTTTGAGCGCGCCCGCACGTGCCGCCGCGCGCGGCGCACACGCATTGGTGATGATCGACGGCCTGCAGGTGGCGGAGCAACTGCGCGGCGAAGTCTCGCTCGGCGCGGAGATCGCACAGGTCTTCATGCGCTCCGAAGATCCTTTCGTGCTGGCGGGCCTGCGCCGCAGGCTGCTCGATCTCATCCACGATGCGCGCGGAGGTTTTGACAAAGCGGCTTCGCTGCATCTCGAAAATCTGAGCGACGCGGACGCGCGCGCTTTGGTCCTCAGCCTGGCCGAGCGGACAGGGCTCGCGGTCAACGAGCAGACGAGCGACCTCATCGTGCAGCAGTTCGGTGGCAACGCCATGCTGATCACTTCACTCCTGCTCGCAGCACAGGAGAAGCGCGTTGCGCTCGACAGTTTTCGCAGCTGCCAGAACCTGTACGCGGACGAGCTGATGGGCGGACGCATCAACCGCCACTATGCGGCCGTGCTGGAAGCGGTCGCGCCCCATTCCGCCGCACGCCGCGCGCTGGTGCGCGTGCTCTACGAGGCGATGACGAGCGACACCGCGAAGTCTTCGCTGGAGAGCTGGCGCAAAAAACTGGAAGTGAGCGCGGAAGAGTTTCAGCAGATCATGCACGGCTTGCACGTACACGAATTGATCAGCCTCAACGCGAGCGTGGTGCAGACGGCGCGCGTCTCGCAGGTCTGGCAGGACTACCTGCGTGTTCGCTATCGCCTTGAGATCATGGCCGAATCGCGCGCTCTGGTCGTGGCCGACACGCTGCTCGAAACGCTCAAGCGTGCGCCGCAGACGATGGCGCGCCATTACCGCCGCGCCTCTGCGCTCGGACTGCGAGAGCTGCTCTCGCTCTTCAATTGCCAGCGCGTCCCGGCAAGCCTGTTGTCGTATGATCGCTTC
>JAFBAJ010000349.1 GCA_019247865.1 Acidobacteriota bacterium | reverse complement strand
AATATCCAGCTCCTCCGGAGCTTCTAAAATATACAGCTCCTACGGAGCTGCGAAAGCATCTCGCTCCTACGGAGCTTCTAAAACATATTGCTCCTACCGAGCTGCGAAAGCATCTCGCTCCTGACGGAGCTTCGACCAGTGGCTTTTAAACAGCTTCTTAGACACTAAGATAAAAATCTAAATTTCAGAGTGTTACATTTTGCATTTCTTCGTGCCTTCGTGTCTTCGCGTTTGGGTCTTTCATCAAGACGGCTCGACAAGCATCGAAGACTTCGCCCACTTCGATCTGCTTCAAACATTCCAGGTCCTGATCGCAGTCCCGGAGCATGCAGCCGGCGCAGGCGACCGCACGGCGGATGACCGTGTGGCCGCGCCCGTAAGGATACCAGCGGCCGGGCCAGTCCTGCGCCGAAAAGGCCACGACGCAGGGCGTGCCGACCGCCGCCGCCAGATGCGTCGTCCCAGTATCGTTGCCGACATAAAAGCGGCACTCGCTTAAAGCGGCGGCGGCGAGCCGGACGCTCAATTGCCCTGCGGCATTCGCGCCGCGCCCCCAGAGCGCGATCAATCTCTCGTTGCGTTCGTAATCCTCCGGCCCGCCCAGCACGAGCGGAAACAGCTTCAGCTCAGATATCAAACGCGCGCCAAGCTCCGCGAATCTCTCTTCCGGCCAGGTCTTCGATTGCCAGTTGCTGCCGGGCGCGATGCCGACCAGATTGTTCAGCTCCAGCGCTTCGCCGCAATGCTCTCTCAGCCACGCGCGCGCACGCTCTTTTTCATCCGCATTGATGCCCAGATCCATCTCGCCCTCGCCGGGCGGCGGAACGGGAATGCCGCTCAACTGCAAGCGATGCAGGAGATGATCCGCCTCATGCTCAAGCACTGTCTGCGGCTGTCCCAAGACTCTGGCTGGCAACTGGTCTATGCCCTGATGACCGATAAATCGGCGAATACCGGCCGCGTAGAAAAAGGCCAGGTCGCGCCAGACGTGCGTGCGACCGCGCGGCGCGAGATACACGAGCGTGTCGAATTTTCTGCGGCGCAGGTCAAGGAGCAGTCGTCCGATATCTTTCGAGGGGCGCGTGCGCCCGACGCCGGTCGGATAGGTCAGCCATTCTTCAAAGAGCCCGTCGGGCGGCAGCACGCTCTGCGCCAGCACGTGACCTTTCTCATGCGCGTTGCCGAGAAAGCTCAAGCTCGCGCGCGGGAAATGGCGACTGACGGCGCGCACAGCGGGCAGCGCGATGATCGTGTCTCCAATCGAGCCGATGCGGTAAACGAGTATGCGGCGGACACTCGCGTCCGCAGCTTTCGTGGCTGCTTCCGCTCGCTCGGCTTGATGAAGATTTGACCCGTGAGCAACCGATTCAGGCATGAGAAACTTCTGACGATACCTCGATGGTTTCGCGCGCGGACGGCGCATCGCCCTCCTCTTCCGCGTTCTGGGCGGAGAGCATCTCTTCGATCGTGCGACGCAGGAGCTCGTGCGTGATGATGGTCGTTCCCACCTGTTCGACGGCCAGGCCCGCCGCCATGTTCGCCAGGCGCGCAGCCGTCACGAGGTCTGCTCCCGCGCCGAGCGCCAGACTCAAAGTTGAGATGACCGTATCGCCCGCGCCCGTCACGTCGTAGACATCACGCGCCAGCGCAGAGAGATGCAGCGGCTCCTCATCCCGACGAAAGAGCGTCATCCCGTCCTCGCCCTGCGTAATCAGAAGAGAGTCAACGTCGAGCTGCGAGAGCAGTTGTGCGCCCGCGGCTTCCGTCGCCTCCTGATCGCCCGCGTCCATCGCAGAGACCTGCGCCGCCTCGAAACGATTCGGCGTCAGGATCGTCGCGCCAGCGTAGCGCGCGTAGTCCCTGCCCTTAGGGTCAACCAGCACGTGCATCTTCAAACGACGCGCCTCCGCGATGACCTGTTGCAGGAGCGCCGGGGCGAGCAGCCCTTTCGCGTAATCCGAGAGCAGGAGCACCTGCGCCTGCGGCATCAGCTCGATGATGCGTGCGGCCGTCTCCTGCGCTTCCGTCTCGGAGATCTGGGTCGCATCTTCGTGGTCGATCCGCACGACGTGCTGGCTATGAGCCACGATGCGCGTCTTGAGCGTCGTCGCGCGTCCCGGCAGGCGGCAGAGATATTCGGCCGAGACTCCGGCTTCCTCCAGCACGCCGGGCAGCTCGCGCCCGCCCTCATCGTCTCCGATCAGCCCGACGAGCAGCGGACGCGCCGAAAGACCCGCGATGTTGGCCGCAACGTTGGCCGCGCCGCCCGCCGCCAGCGTGCTGCGTTCGAGACGCACGACCGGGACGGGCGCTTCGGGCGAAATCCTGTGGACGCTGCCCCACCAGTAACGGTCGAGCATCACATCGCCGACCACCAGCACGACGACGCGATGGAAGGAGTCAATGATTTCAAGCAGATCGTTAGATGTAATTGCAGGCTGCGATGTCATAGATGAATCTGATCTATCTTCTCTTAAAAGCTGTGTGAAAAAGCCGCTGATCGAAGCGCATCAGGAGCAAAATATTTTCGAAGCTCCGCAGGAGCAAGATATTTTCAAAGCTCCGGAGGAGCAAGATATTTTCGAAGCTATGCAGGAGCAAGATGTTCTAGCCCTCCGGAGGAGCAAGATATTTCCGAAGCTCCGGAGGAGCGAGATATTTATAGCCCGTCAAAATCAGCTCAAATAAGCTCCGTCAGGAGCGACATATTCCGCTCCTGACGGAGCTTACATGCCGTGTGGCCTGAGGCTATAAACATTTCGCCGCCCTGCGGCTTTCAAAACACTTTGCCGCCCTGCGGCTTTCAAAACATTTTGCCGCCCGCGGCTTTCAAAACATTTCGCCCGCCGTGCGGCTTTCAAACAACTTCTCAAACGCTGAATCTAACTTTGTCTCTTTAATTGTCGAGCCATGTATCAGCCAGCTCGCACCAGATGTGGCCGATGGCGATGTGCGCTTCCTGTATCCGCGCCGTGCGCGCGGAGGGCGCGAGCACAGCCGCGTCGCACAAAGAGGCCAATTTTTTGCCCTTCGCGCCAGTGAGGCCGATGGTGCGACAACCTATCTTTCGCGCGGCCATGATGGCGGCGATGACGTTCGGCGAATTGCCGCTCGTGCTGATGCCGATGACGACATCTCCGGGCTGCGCCAGCGCCTCGACCTGCCGCGCAAAGACTCCTTCAAAGCCGTAGTCGTTGCTGATGGCCGTCAGCGCAGAAGTGTCCGTCGTCAGAGCAATCGCCGGCCACGCGCGTCTTTCGCGCTCGTACCGGCCGACGAACTCCGCCGCGATGTGCTGAGCATCGGACGCGCTCCCGCCGTTGCCGAAGATGAGCACCTTCTGCCCGCGCTTGAGAGCATCCGTGATCTCTCTCGCGCATTGATGTATCGCCGGGAGTCCGGTCGTCAGAAGCTCTGCGAAGACCTCCTGATGCTCGCGCAGAGAGGCCGTAGCAGCATCCTCCACAGCTTCGGCCGCACGCTCTCCGTTCCCGTTCGGCTGCTGGATCTTAGCGACGATGTTGGAAGTCGAATAGGAAGGCTTCAACGGCAGAGAATAGACCTGCCCGC
>JAFBAJ010000244.1 GCA_019247865.1 Acidobacteriota bacterium | reverse complement strand
GCTTGATTCACCACTCTGAATATCGACGGAGGCGATGGTGTTGACGGCCTCACGCGCGCTCTCCGTGTGATCCTCCCGGACGCAGACGAGGCGCGCGCGCGTCTCATCCAGCACGCCGTCCGCGTAACGCAGTCCCTCGGCGTGTGTGAGCTGCTGCGGCTCTTCCCCGGCGGCCTGACGATAGAGCTGCTGATCCGCGAAGTTCGAGAAGTAGGCCGTGCCCTTTGCGACGACGTACGAGCCTCCGCCGTACTCGTGCACGCGCGTCCTCACGTTCAGCGGCTGCGGCGTCAGCTCCGACACGCTGCCGTCCGGCGCGCGGCGCATGATGACGTAGCGCCCGCCCTCCGACGGCCTTCCTTCCAGCCAGTAGATGTCCTCGCCGTCAAAGACCGTCTCGCTGAGGCTGATTGTCCCCGACACGATCAGCTCCGAAGTGATCGGAGATTTCCAAGAGCCGTAAGGCTTCACCTGTTTTTCCGTCATGCTCGTATCCTTCTATTCAATCACTCAACAGCTCGCAAAGATTGAAGCATTGTACAGCTTGAACCTTATGCGCCGCAGCCGCAGCCCATCACGTCGACCGCTTTGTTGCCCTTGATCGTATAGGCGGTCTGCCATTCGCCTTCGTAATAACCTCCGGCGACGACGATCTCCATCACGCCGTCGCCGTTCAGGTCGACGACCGCAACCAGCTCGTATTCATCCGGCGCGCTGAATGTCTCAGGCTTCGTATGATACTCCTCGTCGAGCATGATGGTCTGCACTTTTCCGTTAATCATCTTGCGCAGCATGACGAGCGAGTAATCGCCCGCGCTCGCATTGGGCGTGATGGTGCCGCGACCTTCCCCCCAGCGATTGGCGCGCGTCGCGTTGATGATGACCTCCTCCACGCCGTCGCCTTCGAGGTCAACGCGCACGACCTTCACGATCTTGACCTCCGGGCGGCGAATCCCTTTGCTGCGGAGGGCGGCGGCGACGGCATTGCGATAGGTCGGCTTATCGTTGCTCTCGATGCGTGGCGCGCGCGGCATCGGGTTCCACTTGCCCGCGACGCCGATGTAATGAGAGTTGTCCGGCATCGCGTCGCGCACGTCGGCGGGGATATCCACGAACAGTGTGTCTTCGCAGGGCGGCCCCTGCGTGGCGGGCTTGTTGCCCGTCAGGCTCTTCCATTCGCCGTTCAGATTATAGAGGCGATACTTGTCGCCGCTCGTCACGCGCGTCCCCATCTCTTCGGCCTTCAGCCACGCGCCGCCGCTCGAACCGCCCATCAGACAGCCGCTGCTCCCGTCGATCACCGGCACGGCCTCGTTCTTCACCTGTGCGCGCAAGCCCACAGGCCAGAGCAGCGAAACGAGGATCAGGCTCACGCAAATGCGTCTGGTCAGCATGTAGTTGCTCCTTCAAATTAAAAGTTCGAATCATCCTTTTCTGAACACGTAATACACCACCCCCGCGTGATCGTCCGTGAAGAGAAAAGCGTCCGCGCCCAAACGCATCACATCACATGGCCGGCCGACGACTTTTCCGTTCTGCAAAAAGCCGTTGATGAAATCCACCGGCAAGCCTTTCTCGCGGACGCGCATGATGCGATAGCCGCGACCGAGCTTGAGGTCGGAAGCGCCGTGCAGCGCGACGAGAAAACTGTTTTTGAGCGCGGCGTCCGCCACGCTGCCATCGAAATATTCAAAGCCGAGCGGCGAGCTGTGCGCGCTGAAGGCCGTGTAGCCGACCGGAACCGAGCGGCAACGATTCGCGCCCGACGCGAATTTTTTATCGGAAAAGATTTTCCGGCGATACTCGTAGCAGTAAGGCCAGCCGTAATCCGTGTCTCCCTCCACCTTGTACATCGTATCGTCCGGCTTGTTGTCGCCCAGATGATCCGAGCCCATGTCGGTCGCGTAGAGCTCGCCTCCGATCAGCTTGAGGCCGACGGCGTTGCGCAGGCCGCGCGCGTAGATGCGCCGGTTCCCGCCGTCCGCGTCCATCTCCAGAATCGAAGCGCGCACGTCCTCCTTCTCAACGCAGGCGTTGCAGCTGCTGCCGACCGCGATGTAGAGCTTGCCGTTCGCGCCGAAGGCGATGGTGCGCGTCAGATGCCAGCCGCCGTACTTGTAGCTCAGGCCGTAGTCCGGAAACGTTGCCAGCACCTCCGGCGTGCCCGACGGAGATGTCTCGCCCGCCTTGTACCGGTAGCGCACCAGCTTATCCGTCAGAGCCAGGTAGAACCAGCTCCGCCCGCGCCAGTCCGTGTGGAAAGCGATGCTGTTCGGGTTCCTGAGCTTCGTCATGTAAGGCGTGACTTTGGCGAAACGCCCCGCGTCCGCGTCGAAGTTTTCCAGGATATAGACCGCGCCCCGCGTGTTGTCCGCGAGGCTGTACATGTCCGTCACGAAGATCCTGCCGTCCGGACTCACGGCCAGAAAGCGCACGCGCTTCAAGCCTTCGGCGGCGACGCGAATCTCGTAACCCTCCGGCAGGTTGAGCGAGAAGGTCTTCCCGTCCTTGAGAGAGATGCTGTGCGGAGTGAGCCTCAACGCCTGTGCTTGCGCAGACGCGACGAGCGACAGGAGAAGGATTGAAATGATCGTGAATGTTTTCATGCCAGTAAGTTTCTCGCAAAGGCGCAAAGGGAAAACCAAAGGAGGCTAAGAGTGCTTCAATACCTTTGCGATC
>JAFBAJ010000230.1 GCA_019247865.1 Acidobacteriota bacterium | reverse complement strand
AATATCCCCCATGACACTCAGACGAGAGGCCGAGCCTCTACGGTCGAGAGGGCGCGCGAGGCGGGCGCAGCTAAAGGGTAGGAGACTGCAAGAATTGACCACGGCGATTGAGCAGACGCTCGAAACTTACGGCATCGAAAATTGGGGCGCGGGTTATTTCGGCGTCAATCGCAAGGGGAATCTGATCGTTCGCCCTTCGGAGCATGAAACCCGCGCGGCCGACCTCAAAGAGATCGTGGACGACCTCCGGCGGCGCGGCATTTCGACGCCGGTGCTGCTCAGGTTCCCGCAACTGGTCGCGAGCCAGGTGCGCAAGCTCCAGCGCGCCTTTCGCAACTCGATCCGCGAGTTCGAGTACGAAGGCTCGCACATGTGCGTCTATCCGATGAAGGTCAACCAGCAGCGCGCGGTCGTCGAAGAGTATTTGCGCGAGGGCTCGCGCTACGACTTCGGCCTCGAAGCGGGCTCGAAAGCAGAGCTCTACGCCGCGCTGGCGATGGAGCAGCCCTCCGAAAGCCTGCTCGTCCTCAACGGTTTCAAAGACGAGGAGTTCATCAAGCTCGCCTTCGCCGGGGCCAAAGCGGGCAAGCGCGTCGTCATCGTCATCGAGAAGATGAGCGAGCTCGACCACATCCTGCGCCTCGCCGACGAACATGAGGGCGAGAGCGATCTGCCGATGATCGGGATGCGGGTCAAGCTCTATTCGAAAGGCTCCGGGCGCTGGGAAAAATCGGGCGGCGAGGCCGCGAAGTTCGGTCTCACGACGACCGAGATTCTGGAAGTCATGCGCCGCCTGCACGAGGCGGACCGGATGGACATGCTGCGCCTTCTGCACTTTCACATCGGCTCGCAGCTGACAGACATCAAGCGCATCAAGAACGCGATGAAAGAGGCGGCGCGCGTCTACGCCAAGGTCAAGCAGATGAAAGCGCCGATCGAGTTTCTGGATGTCGGCGGCGGGATGGCCGTGGATTATGACGGCTCGAAGACGGCGTTCGATTCCTCCGCCAACTACACGGCGCAGGAGTTCGCCAACGATGTGACCTACACTATCAAGCAGGTCTGCGACGACGAGAACGTTCCGCACCCGACCATCATTCAGGAGTCCGGCCGTTTTCTCGCGGCTTATCACGCCATCATCGTGACCAACGTCGTCGACGAGATCGAAACGGTCGTCGAAGACATCACGCCGATCGCCGTCAGCGAGGATGACCCGCAGACCGTGATCGAGCTCCATGACCTGCGCGAAACCATCGGGCCGAAAAATTACAGAGAGTACTATCACGACGCGCTCGAACACCGCGACGAGCTGTTCACGATGTTCAATCTGGGGCTCATCTCGCTGGAAGACCGCGCCAAAGGCGAAGTCCTCTTCTGGGATGTCTGCGAGCGCGCGGACAAGTACGCGCAGCAGGCCAAGTATGTGGCCGAAGAGTTCGACGATTTGCGGCGGCTCCTCTGCGCTAAATACCTGACCAACTTCTCCGTCTTTCGCTCGGTGCCGGATCACTGGGCGCTCGACCAGCTCTTTCCGATTGTCCCGATTCACGGGCTCAACAAAGCGCCGACGGAGTACGCGACGCTGTGCGACATCACCTGCGACTCCGACGGAATCATAGACAAGTTCGTTGACCTGCATGATGTCAAGCAGGTGCTGGAGCTGCACCCTGTGCAGAAGGGCGGCGAGCCCTACTACCTGGCCTTCATGCTCGTCGGAGCGTACCAGGAAGTGATGGGCAACAATCACAACCTCTTCGGCGCGCCCAACGAAGCGCACATACACATTGACGAAGAAGGCTATCTAATCAAGAAGGTTATCAAGGGGACATCCATCGGCGAGGCGGCGGAACGCGCGCGCTATGAGCGCAGCTTTCTGCACGACGGCTTTCGGCGGCAGGTCGCACAGCGCGTCAAGCGCAACGAGCTGACCGAAGCCGAAGGCGCCGAGATCATCGAATTCTACGAAGCGAGCTTTAGCGCTTACACCTACCTCGCAGTGAACGGCCACAGCGGCAGCGGCAAGGGGCGTAAATAGTAAATGGTCATTAGTCCATAGGCGAGCAATCGTCTCTCTCTCCATTTACGGTTTCGGATTAACTATTTACTAGAAGAAGGATGACAGTAACCTCTATGGTAACTCAACGAAAACCCAAAGCGTCGAAGTATCTGACTGTGCCGACGCGTCCCGTGCAGGTGGATCGTGACCGTTCAGTCGCGGGGTTGTTGGAGAAGATGGAAGGCACAGGCTTCGGCGCGCGGCAGATGGCCGAAGCGCATCGCATCTGGCTCGACATGCTCGGCGACAACACAACGATCTTCGTCGCGGGCTCGGGCGCGCTGATTCCGGCAGGCATGCGCCGCCTGCTCGCCTATGTCATCAAGAACCGCTTCGTGGACGTGCTGGTGCTCTCCGGCTCGATCATCTTTCACGACCTGCACGAGACGCTCGGTCGCCACCACTTTCAGGCGCATCCTTCGATGACCGATGCCGAGCTGGAAGCCTCGCAGATCAATCGCATGTGGGACTTGTTGGCGAGCGACGAGGAGTATCGTGAAGCGGACGAGTGGGTCGGAGGCTTTGCCAACCAGCTCGACCAGACGCGCCCCTACTCGACGCGCGAGTTCCTGCACCTCCTGGGACGCGAGCTGGCCGAGATTGCGACCGAAGACGGCGTGCTGACATCCGCCTACAAAGCGCGCGTGCCGGTCTTCTGCCCGGCCATCGCCAACAGCGCCATCGCCATCGGCATCGCCGCCGCGCGTTTCGAGAAGAAGAACAATTTCCAGTTCGATCTGATCCAGGATGTGCTCGACATGACGCAGATCGCGGCGCGCGCGCGCGTCTCCGGCGTCATCAACCTCGGCGGCGGAACCTCGAAGAGCTTTATCCAGCAGATGGAAGTCTCGACCAACATCGTCAAGACTCCCGCGCGCGGCCACAAGTACGCCATCACCGTCGCCACCGACGCCCCGCATCCGGGCGGACGCTCGAACGCCACCGCCAGCGACGACTCCCTGATCTACGGCAAACTCGCGCGCGGCGCACACACAGCCTACGTCAACTGCGACGCGACCATCGCCCTCCCCATTCTCGTCACGGCCCTCTCGCAGACCGCGGCCAAATACATGAAGGGCCGCAAACGTCCGAACTTCACTTTCACCGGCCGGGATTTGATGATCGAAGTGCCGTAAGGAAGGCGAGCAGGCAGAAGTCAGGAGCCAGTAGTCAGTAGAGGTGCTGATTACTGGCTTTTTTAAGCTTGACCGTTGGTTCCTTTGTTCATGATCTTAGTAAGTATCACGATGGCCTCTTTCAAGTCCGTAATCTGTCCCTGATGCTCATCTCTCAAGTTCGTAATTTGGTGTTGATGTTCATCTAATCTTTCATCGTGACGTTGGGCTAATTGTGTAAGAGCCTGATTTAATTGCGTCAGAGTCACCATGGATTCCTCAACCCGCCCGATGCGCACGGCATCTGCTTTGCGCTCCAGCTCTGCTTGCTTACGATCTAACTGTGCTTGCTCTTGTAACACTGTAATATTCGCCAGAGTGTTAACGATAAATTCCATCTGGCGCTGGCGCTCTTCGTCGGTCATGCCGTTGTCTCCTCCGCTGAATGTAGCAGAAATGAGAGGTCAAAACCAATCACATATTTTTTGCAAAAAACCTCTTGACCCTGACGTTGCGTCAGGCCTTAGGATGCGTGTGGGAGGGAGGGCGTGGATGAAGGGGATGCTGTATCAGGCTAAGGAGTTCGCGGGGCTGACGGGGGTGACGGTGCGTGCGCTGCATCATTACGACCGGCTGGGGCTGTTGAAGCCGAGCGGGCGGACGGCGAGCGGCTACAGGCTCTACGGCGCGTCGGATTTCGCGCGGCTGCAACAGATCGTGACGTTGAAATTCATCGGCCTCTCTCTGAAGCAGATTCGGGAGGTGCTCGGGCGCGACTCTTTCGATCTGGCGACGGCGCTCAGGCTCCAGCGCGAGATGCTGGGAGAGAAGCGGCGACAGCTCGAAACGGCGATGCGGGCGATTGAGCAAGCGGAGCGCCTATTGGCTTCAAACGGCGAGGCCGATGGGGAGGCTTTCGCAAAGATAATCGAGGTGATAAATATGCAGAATGAATGGGAATGGGTGAAGAAATATTATACCGAAGAGCAGTTGCAGGAGCTGGCCTCGCGCGCGACGCCGGAACTGCTCGAACAGGCGCAGCAGGACTGGGCCGTGCTGATGAAGGAAGTGAACGAAGCGGTCAGCGAAGGCGTTGATCCGGCGAGCGAGCGGGCGCAGGGGCTGGCTGCGCGCTGGTCTGCGCTGATCGAGAGCTTTACAGGCGGCAATCCCGGCATCGCTCAAAGTCTGAGCAACCTGTACAAAGATCAGGCCAACTGGCCCGC
>JAFBAJ010000130.1 GCA_019247865.1 Acidobacteriota bacterium | reverse complement strand
AGGAAACCGATGATGGCGAAGTAGGCCGAAGACCTGCCCTTCCAGCCGCGCGAAATGCGCGTGTGCAGAAAGGCCGCGTAGGTCAGCCACGCGACGAGCGCGCCCGTCTCCTTCGAGTCCCAACTCCAGTAATGTCCCCAGGATTCGTTGGCCCAGACGGCTCCGGTAATGAGCAGGATTGCGAGCCCCGCAAAGGCCACCGACGCGGTCTTGTACATCAGGCTGTCGAGCTTATCGAGCGGCGGCAGCATCTCTCTCAGCTTCTCCGTGCGGAAGCTGAAGATGATGACGAAGAGCGTCGCGACGAGGGCCGTGATGAGCGCGGCCAGCTCGACCGGATTGGCATTGAGGCTCAGCGCGAGGCGCGAACCGCTGTTGGCGACGAAATCCTGCGCGTTCGCAATCAGCAGTTCGGGCGAAGCCTGCGCGAGTTGCTCTTTGGTCGCGCCGGAGCGTTCAGCCAGCCACCGTCCGAATTGCTCGTACTGTCGCGGGTCTATGTGCTGCGTCAGGTTGGTCAGCGTCTTGACCTGCGAGATCAGGAGCGCGATGCCTGCGGCCTGCGCCACGAGCGCGAGCTTTAAGAGACGATGTCCCCACACGCGCGCCTGCTCGTTCTGCTTCGCCAGATACACGCCGAACGCGATGATGACGCCGACCAGCAGGAGCGCCGCCAGCACGAGCACAGGCCCGACGTACGGAATGTCCACGCGCAGGGGCAACGTCTGCCGCGCGCTTTCGCCCATGATGACCGTCGCCGAACGATAGACTCCGCTCGTATAAACAGACCAGTGCACGAGCGAGCTGACGGACAAGGCTCCGACGAGGCCGACCGAGCCGATGACGAGGATGGAAAAGATGCTCGACCAGATCGCCATCGCTTCGGTCTTGACTCCCTCCTTGAGGAGATAGACCACCGCCACCGCAAAGCAGACCAGCGTCACGCCGTAGGAGAGCGAAGCGACGCCGACGTGTATCGGACGCCAGTAAGAGTCCAGGATCGGCGGCAGGTCTATAAACTCGTTGCCGATGAAGCGCGCCAGCAGCAGGATGATCGAAGCCAGCGGGAGCGAGACCGCTCCGAGAAAACGAAAGTTCCGGCGATGTGCGATGAGCAGCGTCGTAATGCCCGCGCCGAAAGCAAAAGCCAGGCTCAGGTCGTACAAATTGGCGAAGGGAATGTAACGCCAGAAGGATGGCATCTGCTCCGCCGCGTGGCGGTTGGCGCGCAGGATGGCGACTTCGCGGTCATGCGCCGCGACCCACCGCACGAGCCAGCTCGACAGATTGAAGAAGACGCCCAGCGAGGCCGTCCACAATCCGACCTTCTGCGCCATCTCGGACGGGGCGTAGAGATTCATCAGGTGAAACACCGCCGCCGTCAGATAGCAGGCCAGAGCCAGCATCATCAGCGCGCCGTCCGAGATAAAGTGATCGCCTCCGACCTGGATTCGCAAAGCTCCCATCAGGAGCGCGCCCACGATGGTCAGAATGGCCGGCAAATAAGAGCGAATCGAGACGGCCTGTTTGTCGTCCGTCCGGGTTGCTTTGGTCGTCGGAATATTATCCGCTGTGGCTTGTGTGCTGCTCATGATTACTGTGCCTCACTTGTGTGGCCGGTCATGGCCGTTACTAATTTCCTGAAGCGGTCTTCAAACCCAAGCTTGTTGCGATTGGTGTTGCCGCCGAGGGCGACATCAAAGCCGCCCTTCTTGCCGTCTTCGACGAGCGCCCAGATTCTCTGATGCGAGAAGAAGAAGACCGCGCCGAGCGTCAGGATCAGCAGCAGTCCGCCGAAATAGAAGGGCGCTTTGCCGGGGTCTCTCTGAATCGCCAGGACGTGCGCGTCCGGCACCTTCTCGTAATCGTTTAAGTGAAACTTGTAGCCCGCGACCGCCGCTCCGACGGGCGCGCCCGCCGGGAGCTGCATCGCAAAGGCGTAAGCACGTTTGGTCTCGCCCTGCGGCGTCGTCACTTTGAGGACCGCGGCCGGGTTGTTGTAATCGCCGCTCTTCGTATCGGGCCGCCCGCCCTGGCCGATGGCGAAGTCCGGCATGAAATCTTCAAAGTCGATCCGCGTCCCGTCGGCGAGCGTCGCCGAGCCGTCGCGCTTGATCGTCACGTCCTGCGGCTGCCCGCCGTTTTCCGGCGTCAGGCGCAGGGTCACGTTGCGCGCGCGGCCGACCGAGATAAAGCTCGCCTGAAACAGTCTGTAACCGCGATAGTCGTAGGGCTCGTTGAGATGCACGAGCGCGTCATGCTCGCCCGTCTCGTCCTTGATCCTGATGCGCGTCAGCCAGTCGATGGTGTTGTTCGCCATGATCGAGCCGTCTTTGCGAATCAGTTTCTGCTCGATGTCTGTGCAGGTGATCGTGAAGGGCAACTGGACGGGGACTCTGGCGACCTTGTCGAGATTGAAATCGAGCCGCGTCATCTCAGAGCTGGAGACGCCCGGCGCGAGCGCCATCTGTCCGTCATGACCGAACTGCGCCGTCAGAAAACCGCCCGTGAAGATCGTCAGCAGCGCGACGTGCACGGCGTAGGCTCCGAGCCGGTTCCACGCGCCGCGTTCGGCGAAGACAAAGGTGCGCCCGCCCTTCTCCGTGATTTTGGTCTTCATGCCGAGAGAGCGTGCGGACGCGCTGATGCGCTCGGCCACCTCCTGCTGGCTCGCGCCCTTGAGGTTGAACTCCGCGTGCTGCTCCTGCCCGACCAGCCAGTGGCGCGAGGCGTCCAGCTTCTTACGCGAGATGAACGTCCAGGCCTTTGGGAAACGGTCGATGGAGGCGAGCACGATGTTGAGCGAAAGGACGAGCAGCAGAACGTTGAAGTACCACGTGTGGTAGATGTCGAAGAAGCCGAGCGAGCCGTAGAGCAGTTTCTGCGACGGCGTCAGCTCGGCGAAATATTTGTCGAAGCCCTCCACGTTCTGCTGCACGATGAGCATGCCGATCATGCTGGCGATGACGAGCAGGACGAGGAGGATGATACCGAACCGGACGGAGCTGAGCAGGTTGAGCACGCGATTCAGAAAGGGAACCGGCGCGTCCCTGCGTTTGGCTGCGACCTCCGGCTTGGTGGCCGTGCTCGGCGGAGCGCTTTTTGTTTCTTCAATCGCTGACATCAGTATGTTGTGTTATGGCAAACGGAATGAAATAGTCTCGGAGCACGGGTGTGAGGCGACTCACACGCACATGCCGGAGCTAACAGCTAAGGTGTGCACATCATACTGTGCGCGCAGCCTTTTGTCATCCGCCTCACCGCAGAGACGCAGAGTTTACACAGAGGCTCTGCGACTTCTCCGCGTCTCTGCGTTGAAGCCTTTGCTGTTTGACGCTCAACCACTAGAGCGAGTTGAGGAAAGTGATCAGACGATTTTTGTTCGTCGTGGTCAGGTTAAGGAAGTTGTTGATGACGAAGGTCGCCTCTCCGGCGTGGCGCAGGATGGCGTCCGTGCGCGTGACGGTCGCGCCGTCGTGCATCAAGCGTGTCCGCGTGCGCAGCCCCCAGAGCGGAGCCGTGCGGACTTTGTTGCGTGTCGATTGCCCGCCGTTCTGGACGATCCCGTCGCCGGTTCCGACATCGTGCAGCAGAAAATCGCTGAACGGGTGGATGATCTTGTCGCCGAGCGCGGGCGGGACTGTGAACTCGCCGCCGTTGATGACCGTGCCGGTCACGGCGGTCGTGATGGATTGTGTGTGACAGATGGCGCAGCCGATCTGGTTAAAGAGCGTTGCGCCCGCCTGTGCGTCGGCCGTCGCCGCCAGCGCCGCGTCGCGCGACGGAGCTTTCGTCGCACGCATGAAGCGCGCGAAGATCGCTATGTCCTCTCCGTCGTCTTCCGGCTCCGGCACAGTGTCAAAGGCCGACACTGAGAGCCCGTTCGAGGTGTTCTCGACCGGTTGCAGGGGGCTGGTGATGCCCATCTCGTTGAGATAAGCGTCGGCGGCAAACGAGACGAGGCTCGCGTGCTGGTTCTTCCAGCCGAAACGCCCGACCCTAAGCGCATTCCCCGCTTCGGCCACGGGCACCTGTATGACCTGCCCCGCGATGCGCCCGCCGGATTGTCCCGGCTGTGCGTTGGCGAGGGCGAGCAGTGTGTTGCTGTTAATGGCTTCGACGTAGCCCGCTCCGAGCGTGCTGGTCGCCACGCGGAAGGTGCGGACTTCGTTGCCGCCGAAGATCAGCTCCTGGATCGAAGCGTCAATCGCGCGGTCGTTGATGAGCGAGCCGCCCGGATGGTCTACGAAAATGGAGCCGTTGAAATGGCCCGCGCGCAGCTCGCCGATCTGGCTGGCCGCGCCGGTGACCGGCGTCTGGTGACATTCCGAGCAGGCCTGCGCGTTGAAGACCGGCCCGAGCCCGTCCGGGATGCCTTCGCGTTCTTCAAAGACCTCGCGGTCTCCGTCGAACGTGGTCTGGTCTGTCATTCCGTTGGTCTGGTTGTCGAAGCCTGTGAGTGCTTCGGAGGAAACTTCGGCCACCACGCTGCTCTTGACGCGTGGCTCTACATCCTGTCCTTCGACGACTCTCGTCAGCCTTGTTGACCACACAAGAGCGATCACGAAGAACGCCAACACGATCAGCTTTAAACTCCTGATCATTATTTTGACCCTCCTTCTTGCGGGAAGTTGGGGCACGCCGTGTCTGGGGCCGGCGCGGCGTGACACCGGTTTCAGGTAACTGAACTGCGCGCACGCACAAAGCTCAGGCTGTGCGACGAGCAGCATGAATACTGCACGCGTTACCCTGCTGGTCGGGCAGCTTCAGTCAGGGGGAACTATCCCTGATTGTGGCTGGTCAAAAGAGTTAATACGTACCACTTCTCAGCGTGGTAGATACAAGGTTGCACACTGCGAGGTGGCGAACACGGGCAAGAAAAGGGAGGCAAGAATGTTCTGGGCTGAGAACGAGCGGTCTGCTTGTTGAGGCGAGCCGCAGTATAGCGGAAACGCTTTCGGATGTCACTAACTTTCAAAAACAGGGAGTGTCTAAATCATAGTTGCAAGTGGCGCAGGGTAACGCGGGTGCTTGCGTTTTCGCAATTGACGTGCGTTGTAGAAGCGCACAAACAAATCAACTGCTCTTCTCAGTGCTTCGATGCAGCGCGAAAAGCACCG
>JAFBAJ010000049.1 GCA_019247865.1 Acidobacteriota bacterium | reverse complement strand
GCGACCGGCTGGCGCGGCTCGGTCTTTATCGTGGACGACAACTTCATCGGCAACAAGAAGAACGTCAGACGGCTGCTGCCTGAGCTGGCCGAGTGGCAGGAGCGCAACCATCATCCGTTCGACCTGCTGACGGAGGCGAGCCTCAATCTGGCCGAAGATGACGCGCTCCTTGAACAGATGCGCCGCGCAGGATTTCGCCGCGTCTTCCTCGGCATCGAGACGCCCGTCGAAGAGAGCCTGTTGGAGGCGCGCAAGGCGCAGAACACGAAGGGCGACATGCTCGACGCAGTGAAGAAGCTGCAATCTTACGGGATGGAAGTGATGGCTGGCTTCATCGTCGGCTTCGACACAGACCCCGAAGACATCTTCGAGCGACAGATCAACTTCATCCGCGAGAGCGCCATTCCCTTAGCGATGGTCGGAATCCTGACGGCGCTGCCCGACACGCAGCTCTGGCGTCGGCTCAAGGAGGAAGGACGATTGCTCGCCGAAAGCTCCGGCGAGAACACGAGCTGCACGCTGAACTTCGTCCCCAAGATGGATCCGCAAAGGCTGATCGAAGGCTATCAGGCGATCATGAAGACCATCTACAATCCGCGCGAATATTACGAGCGCGCGCTCGAATGCCTCCGCCGCGTGCCTAAGGACGGCCCCGCGCCCCATTATTTCGGCATCCGCGAAGGGATGATGGCGATGTTGCGGATGGCGCTCACGCTCGGCGTCATCGACCGCGGGCGGAAAGAGTTCTGGCGCTTCTGCTGGAACACCGCGTCGGCACACCGCGAGAAGTTCTTCGAGTCCATGCGCCTCGCCGCGATGGGCTACCACTTCCGCAAGCTGGTCGAGGCCTACGGCGAATAGATTTTGCGCAGAGTCAGTTGAGGAGAGAAAGCATAATGGCGACAGAAGAACATCTGTACAAGGTGGGTGATCGGGTCGAGAAGTTCTGCACCGTCTGCGAAGAGGAGCGCGGCCACGTCGTGGCGACCGTCACCAAGCGCGGTCAGATCTCGCGCGTGGACTGTCCGAAATGCGGGACGCGCAGCACCTTTAAGAGCAAGTCGCAGACGACCGGCGCACGCGCGCAGGCGCAGGCCGGCACGCCCTACGACCGCACACGCACCTATCGCGCCGGACAAACCATCATGCATCCGGTCTACGGCCTCGGCGAAGTCACCGCCGTCATCGAACCGCAGAAGATAGACGTGCTCTTCGCAGACCGCCTGCGCCGTCTGATTCACTCTCGCACGGAAGACGCCGCGCACTGAACCGCCGCTTGACGGCACGGGCAAAAGGGCCTGAAGCAGGAGGCGGTCAGGCAGGGCTTTTGACCCTCGCGTATGACAGCGAATTCAACTCCACAAGCCGGGCTTTTATTATCACGGACGGTGATCCTGCATGGATGAGCGTATGGCTTCGAGCCGGACGGTGCTGGTAGTCGAGGATGATGAGGACATCCGTCTGGCGTTGCGATTCGCGTTGGAGGACTTCGGCTATCGTGTGGTCGAAGCGGGGACGGGCGCAGAGGCCATCGAAGTCGCCTGGCGCACCTGTCCGAACATCATCCTGATGGACTTGAGCCTGCCCGTGCTCGACGGCCTGACCGCCACCCGGCGGATACGCGAAGACCCGCAGATGAAAGAAGTGCCCATCGTCGCCGTCACAGCCCACTACGAAGCGCAGTTCCGCGCCAACGCCCTCGCCGCAGGCTGCAACGCTTACACCACCAAGCCGATAGACTTCGACTGGCTCAACGAACTCATCAAACAACTCCTCCCCGAAGACGGCAACAAGTAAGACACAGAAGCTTCAGTCGAAGAGCGTGCTCTGTTTCGTCGGACGGCGAAACGTGCTCTCTTTCACATCGGTGCTATAGCGCTGCTGATTGAAGCCGAGCTTGCGACAGTGAAGCCTGAAGATCTGTTCGACGAGCCGCCACTGCTCGCTCGTTCCCTTCATGCGCGCGCCGAACTCGCTCGAATTGAGCTTGCCCCCGCGCTCTTCGCGTATGTGAGAGAGGACGCGTTCGGCCTTGAGCGGCAGACGCTCGCGCAGGCGCTGCTCGAAATAGGGCGCGACGTTGCCGGGCAGGCGGAGCATCGTCATCCAGGCCGTGCGCGCGCCGCTGGCGTGTGCGCGTTTGAGCAGCTCAGGGATGTGCGAATCGTTGAGGCCGGGGATGACCGGCGCGAGGCCGAGGCCGACGGGCACGCCCGCCGCAGCCAGCTCCGCCATCGCGCGAAAGCGTGCGTCCGGCGAAGGCGCGAACGGTTCCAGCGCGCGTGAGACTTCGTCGTCACGAAAAGGAATGGTGAAGTTGACTGAACAGTCCGCCTGCAAGGTCAGCTCGCGCAGCAGCTCTGTGTCGCGCCGCACGAGCGCGGACTTCGTGACGAGCGTCACCGGCTGGCGAAATTCCAGACACACTTCGAGACATCCACGCGTCAGCCCGTAATGCGTTTCGAGCGGCAGGTACGGATCCGAAGTGAAAGAGAAGGTCAGAGAGTCGCCCTTCCAGGAGGGCTTCATCAATTCCCTTCTGAGCAGTTGCGGCGCGTTAACTTTGGCTACGATCTTGCGCTCGAAATCCGTCCCCGCGCCGAAGCCCAAATATTCATGCGTCGGCCTGGAGAAACAGTAACTGCACGCGTGTGTGCAGCCGCGATAGCAGTTGACGGAATATTCAAAGCCCACGTCCGGGCTCTGGTTGCGCGTGATGATGGAGCGCGTCGCCGTCTCCTCGAACACTTCGAGCCGTGCTTCCGGCGGCTCGCCGATCCATTCGACGCTCGTGCTGAGCCAGGGATTCGGAGGATTCTCGACGTAGCGCATAAGTTTTGATTAGCCACAGAGGCACAGAGGCACTGAGATAAAAGAATCAACAAGACTCTGCTTTGCTTCCTGTGTTTTTGCTCCGTGTCTCTGTGCCTCTGTGGCTAATTTTGATTAGGCGGCTTTGCGTCTCGGCGCGGCGGCGGCGCGTTTGGGCGCGAGGCCGAGGCGTT
>JAFBAJ010000776.1 GCA_019247865.1 Acidobacteriota bacterium | reverse complement strand
TCGTGCTGTTCGACGAGATCGAGAAGGCGCACCCGGACGTGTTCAACGTCCTGCTCCAAATTCTGGACGACGGGCGTTTGACCGATTCCAAAGGGCGGACGGTTGATTTCAAGAACACCGTGCTCATCATGACTTCCAATCTCGGCTCGCGCGAGATACAGGATGTCTCTGACGACGAGAAGCAGGTGCGCGAAGCTGTCCTGCAAACCTTGCGCGAACACTTCAAGCCGGAGTTTTTGAATCGCATCGATGACATAGTGATCTTCCATCAGCTCTCGCGCGAACAGATCGCGTTGATCATCGACGTGCAGCTCGAAAAACTGCGCGTCATGCTCGGCGAGCGCGGCATCGTG
The DNA here is from genome assembly GCA_019247865.1 of Acidobacteriota bacterium. Lineage (GTDB taxonomy): Bacteria > Acidobacteriota > Blastocatellia > Pyrinomonadales > Pyrinomonadaceae > JACMLC01. The sequence goes on along the minus strand of JAFBAJ010000776.1, from coordinate 8,707 downwards.
CTGGAACTGGACGATTCCGCGAAAGAGCTGCTGACGCGCGAAGGCTATGATCCGAACTACGGCGCGCGGCCTTTGAAGCGCGCGATTCAGACGCTCATCCAGAACCCCTTAGCGGTCAAGCTGCTGCGCGGCGAGATCGCGCCGGGGCAGAAGATACGCGTCGCGGCCGAAGGCGACGAGATGAAATTCATTACCGAAGGAGTAGCAGCAACAGCATGAGGAGGCACAAAGGAAGCAGGATGGCTCAGCACTGGGACCCGATACGCGACCTGGTGACGTTGCAGGAACGCATGAACCGCTTGTTCGAGGACGCGACCGAGCGACGCGCACGCAATAACAGCAGCAGCAACGATGAAGAGCATGATCTTGAGCGCGCGGACTGGACTCCGCCGGCGGACGTCTACAATCGCGAGCACGAGTATGTCATCATGGTTGACCTGCCGGGCATTGACCGCGAGACTTTAGATATCAGCGTGGACGAGAACCGGCTCTGGATTCGCGGCACGCGCTCTGTCGAACAGGACGCGCAGCAGCAACCGAACGAGCGCCCGCACGGCAGCTTTCTGCGCAAGTTCGGCCCGCTCCCGCCGACGATTGACCAGCAGGCGATCAAGGCCGAATACAAGGACGGCGTCCTGCGCCTGACGCTGCCCAAACGCGAGGAGCAGAAAACGCGCCGCGTAGAGATAAAGGTCTCCTGATCTCAAGCTTGAGGGGAAGCTATGACTATTGACCACGAACTCTTTATGCGCAAAGCCATAGAGCTTGCGCATAATTCTCCGCAGTGCCCTTTTGGGGCGCTCTTAGTCCATCAGGAGACCGGAGAGATTGTCGCAGAAGGGTGGAATCAGTCCGAGGAGAAGCTTGACCCGACATCACATGGCGAGACGGAGGCGATTAAAAACTGCATTGCTAATCGCCGTCTTGAAAAGGCTGACTGGCGAAATTTGATTCTCTACACGACGGCCGAACCATGCGCCATGTGTGCAGGGGCAATCTATTGGACTGGAATTGGCATGCTGGTGTTTGGCTCTTCAATTCCCTTTTTGCGCAGCCTCGGTGATAAATGGTATGCAATAGATATTCGCGCGGAAGAATTACTGAAGCAGGGGCGACCTCCCTGGGAAGGCAGCGTTCTGGGTGGAATTTTAGAGAAAGAATGTAACGAGCTTTTCGAGCGAGCGCCGCAGATCTCTAACAAGGCATGAGTTGGTAAGGACATGGTATCTTTTCGCAGAGAGAGACAGGGAAGAAATATGCAGGAGAACAAAGGGGCCGGGGAGGCGCGTGAAGCCTCTTCGCCAGAGGAAATTCGTGTGACGGACAGGCGGCGCATCAATCTTGAGGATGAAGCTGCGGAGCCGGAGGCGGGCGAGGCTGCGGCGAGCGCGAAGCCGTCTGTGGTCGAGCAGTTGGAGACGAGCAGGCGTGCGGCGGAGCAGAAACTGGTCGAGATGCAGGCGCGCTTCGATCAGCTGCGCGCACAGATGCAGCGCGAGACGGACGAGACGCGGCAGCGATTGAATCGCGCGGCGGACGAGCGAGCGCGGCGCGAGAAAGCGGAGTTCGTCAACGCGCTCCTGCCCGTGATCGACAATCTCTATCGCGCGCTCGGAGCGGCGGACAGCGGCTCTTTCGAGTCTCTGCTCGAAGGCGTGCGCGGAACCGCGAACGGATTCGAGAACGCGCTCGTCGCGGCGGGCGTCGAGCCCGTGCGGTCGGTCGGCGCACCGTTCGACCCGGAGCTGCACGAAGCGGTTGACACGATCGAAGTCGAGCCCGAACGCGACGGCCTCGTGACGGCCGAATACAGTCGCGGTTATCGCATGGGCGAACGCCTTCTCAGGCCCGCGCGCGTGCAGGTCGGCAGAGCGCAAACGGGAGCCAGGCAGGCAACAGAAGCCTGAGAAGCTGTTTGAGAGGGTGTCGGCGCAGCTCCGTCAGGAGCGAGATATTTATAGCTGTTGGAGAGTCCTTCACCTAAGCTCCGATAGGAGCGACATATTCCGCTCCTATCGGAGCTCAATAAAGAGTGAGCGCATTTTTCTATAAACATCTCGCCGCTCTGCGGCTTTTCAGATTGTTGGAAAATTGAATTCTCAACTACTCGTAAGGAGAAAAAAGTGGCGAAAGATTTGAAGTTCAGAGAAGAGGCGCGGGCCGCGATGTTGAAGGGCGTGAACACGCTGGCGAACACTGTGCGCGTGACGCTCGGCCCTAAGGGGCGCAACGTCGTGCTCAATAAACAGTACGGCTCGCCCGTCATCACGAAGGACGGCGTGACGGTCGCCAAAGAGATCGAGTTGCAGGACAAGTACGAGAACATGGGCGCGCAGATGGTCAAAGAGGTTGCGACCAAGACCAACGACACGGCGGGCGACGGCACGACGACCGCGACCGTGCTCGCGCAGGCCATCTTCCGCGAAGGCGTCAAGAACGTGACGGCGGGCGCGAACCCCATGTCTTTGCAGCGCGGCATCCAGCAGGCGACCGACGCGGCCGTCGCAGAGCTGGAGCGGATGTCGAAGAAGGTCAAGGGCAAAGATGAGCTGGCGAACGTCGCCACCGTCTCGGCCAACAATGACCGGCGCATCGGCCAGCTCATCTCCGAAGCGATGGAGCAGGTCGGCAAGGACGGCGTGGTGACGGTCGAGGAATCGAAGACGATGCAGACGGAGCTCGACATCGTCGAAGGCATGCAGTTCGATCGCGGCTATCTTTCGCCCTACTTCATCACCAATCCGGATCGGATGGAATGCGTGCTCGAAGAGCCTCTGATTCTGCTGCACGAGAAGAAGATTTCGGCGATGCGTGACCTGCTGCCGGTGCTGGAGCAGACGGCCGGGCAGGGACGCGCGCTGCTCATCATCGCGGAGGATGTGGACGGCGACGCGCTCGCCACGTTGGTCGTCAACAAGCTGCGCGGGACGATCCGCGTCTGCGCGGTCAAGGCTCCGGCCTTCGGCGACCGCCGCAAAGCCATCCTCGAAGACCTTGCCGTCCTGACCGGCGGGCGCGTCATCACCGAAGATCTCGGCATCAAGCTCGACAGTGTGCAGCTCGCCGACCTCGGCTCGGCCAAGCGCGTCATCGTGGATAAGGACAACTCGACCATCGTCGAAGGCGCGGGCGACGCGCGCGCCATACAGGGGCGCGTGGCGACGATTCGGAAGCAGATCACGGAGACCGATTCGGACTACGACCGCGAGAAATTTGAAGAGCGACTGGCGAAGCTCTCCGGCGGCGTCGCCGTGGTCAAGGTCGGCGCGGCCACCGAGACCGAGATGAAAGAGATCAAGATGCGCGTCGAGGACGCCCTGAACGCGACGAAGGCTGCGGCGCAGGAGGGCATCGTGCCCGGCGGCGGCGTGGCGCTGCTCCGCGCGGCCAAAGCTCTCGACCAGCTCACGACCGATGACGAAGACGCGCAGACCGGCATTCGCATCGTGCGGCGCGCGCTCGAAGAACCCCTCAGGCGCATCGCCGAGAACGCGGGCGTCGAGGGCGCGGTCGTCGTCGGACGGGTCGAAGAGTTGAAGGGCTCGAAGGGCTACAACGCCGCGACCGGAGCTTATGAAGACCTCGTCGCCTCCGGCATCATCGACCCGACGAAGGTCGTCCGCACGGCGTTGCAAAATGCTGCATCCATCGCCGGGCTGATGCTCACAACCGATGCAGCCGTGACCGACGCGCCGGAGCCTAAGCGGGCCGCTCCGCAGATGGGCGGGGGCGAGGACTACGATTATTAAAGGGCAGAAGTAAAAAGGTAAAAGGCAAAAGTGAAGAAAAGAAGGCTTATGCTGTGAGCTTCACTTTTGCCTTTTACCTTTTGCCTTTTTACTTATTTTGTTGGCAAGCCAGTTGCAGGTGAGGGATAATGGCTGTCGGCTGCTGCATGAAAACGCAACGGCTGATGTGCCCCTCGCATCTAAAACCTGACACGACGGCTGCTTGCAAAAAGCAGGAGCGAGTAAAGGAAAGAGTACGACGAAACTTTACAGTCAAACATTTGCCACATCCTTGACACGTGCTTGATTGACATCGCTTCGCGGACGAACAAGAACAGGTTGAGAAAATAAAAATGATAGACCTTGGGGCATACAAAGATAAATTCGGCGACAGCGGCCAGCGTATCCTGGAGAACGCGCTCAACGAGTCGCGTCGCCGCGATCAGAATTACGTTTCAGTCGAGCACATCCTGAACGCCCTGGCGAGCGAAGAGGCAGACCTTTTCAACTCGACCATGCGCGACCTGGCAATCGACCCGCGCTCGGTCAAGCTGATGATCGAGAAGCGGCTCGAAGCCAGTCGCCAGCACGTCGGCAAGGGTTTCAAGATCGCGCCCGACACAACCGACCTCTTCAAGCGTGCGATGGAACGCGCACGCGCGCAGGGTCGCAAAACAATCGAAGCCACAGACATCTTCCTCGCGCTCTCGCAGGACGAAGAGGGGCTCTTCGTAGAGGTCCTCAGAAACCTCGGAGCTTCGCCCGACGCGGTCGTCGAGAACGTCCGCGCGCGCGTCCGTATACGCGAGCAGGAGGAGGAGCAGTACAAGAAAAAATTTGAGCTGCCGCCGTATCTCAAACACTTCGGCGTCTCCCTCAATCGCCTGGCGCGGGCGGACAAGATTCCGCCGACCATCGGGCGCGAGATGGAGATTCAGCAGATGGTCGAGATCCTCTGCCACCGCGAGCGCGCCAACTCGCCGATGCTCGTCGGAGAGCCCGGCGTCGGCAAGACGGCCGTCGTCGAAGGCTTAGCCAGACTTATCGAGCTGGAGCCGGAGAAGGTTCCGGCGCGGCTCCGCGGCTCGCACATCGTGCAGTTGCAGATGGGCGGACTGGTCGCGGGCACGATGCTGCGCGGCATGTTCGAGGAGCGGATCAAGGGCATCATCGACGAGGTCAAAGAGCGCGAGAACCTGATCCTCTTCATAGACGAAGCGCACACCATCATCGGCGCGGGCGCGGCCCTCGGAACTTCTTCCGACGCCGCCAACATGTTCAAGTCCGCGCTGGCGCGCGGCGAGCTGCGCATTATCGGCGCGACGACTTTGACCGAGTACAAGGAGTACATCGGCGAGGACGAAGCGCTGGCCCGCCGTTTCCGCCAGGTCAAGGTGGACGAGCCGACGCTGAACGAAACGCGAGAGATTCTGCTGGGCCTGCGCCCGCGTCTCGAACGCAATTATTCGGTGACGATCTCCGACGACGCCATCAACACGGCGCTGGAGATGGCTCCGAAATACATACGCAACCTGCACCTGCCGGACAAGGCCATCGGCTGGCTCGACACGGCCGCGGTCAAGGTCGAGATCAACGAGCCGCAGACCTTAGTCGTCAAGCCGGAGCATGTGATCGATGTCATCTCGCAGGAATCGCGTATTCCGCGCGACATGATCTTCCGCGACACGAACGACCGCTTTGCGCAGATGGAAAGCGATCTGAGCCGGCGCGTGATCGGTCAGAAGGAAGCGATCAAGGCCGTGTCGCAGCGCCTGCGGCTTAACAAAGGCCCGCTCAAAGAGTCGCACTACAAACCCGACGGCGTGCTGCTCTTCCTCGGCCCGACCGGCGTCGGCAAGACCGAGCTGGCGAAGGCCGTCGCGGAATATATGTTCGGCGACGAAGAGAAGATGGTTCGCATCGACATGTCTGAGTACGGCGACGGCACGGTCGGCATCGAGAAGCTGATCGGCATGCCGCGCGGCATCGTCGGCAGCGAGCGCGGCGGCATCCTGACGGAGCAACTGCGCGAGAACCCGTACACGGTGCTCCTCCTCGACGAAGTCGAGAAGGCTTCGCCCTACCTGATGAACCTCTTCCTGCAAGGCTTCGACGAGGGCTGGATGACGGACGGGCGCGGCAAGAAGGTTTACCTGTCGGACGCCATCGTCATCATGACCTCGAACCTCGGCTCGGAGAGCTTTAAGAAGTACGAGAAGCCGCTGGGCTTCGGCACGAAGACGCTGGGCGATGTCAAAGCGATCAAGAACGAAGTGATGAAGGCTGCGGAGCAGCGCTTCTCGCCCGAGTTCCGCAATCGCATAGACGAGATCGTGGTCTTCTCGCCCTTAACGATGGATGAAGTGCGTGCTATCGCCGAGCTCCATCTCGAACGGCTGCGCAAGCAGATGGAGCGGCAGGGCAAAGAGGTCGAGATCACGGAACGCGCCGTGGACCTGCTGACCGAAAAGGGCTTCAGCCCGGCCTACGGGGCGCGCTTCCTCAAGCGCCACATCGACGAGAAGGTCAAGCTCCCGATCACCACCATGTGGAAGGGCGGCTCGCGCTTCCTCGTGGACGTGGAGAGCGGCGAGATCACGATTCGTGCGTTTGAGAACGAGAGCCTGGTCAACTAATCTCGTTTTCAAGACATCTGAGAGAGGAAAGGGTTTCAGTGATAGCTCATTGAAGCCCTTTTCTTTTAAGTTGGTCTTTGGACTTAGGTCTTTGGCCTTTGCACAGGGCGCAACATTGAATCTACAATCTCAAGTCTGGTCAGACATCAAAGACCAAAGCCCCAAGACCTAAGACCAAACTGGAATTGCCATGCTTCATCATATGCTTTCAAAATTGAGACTTCCCCTTGCCCTCTTCTCTTTGCTGCTCGTGTGCCTGCTCGCTTCAAACGCGCTCGCGCAGGGCGAGAAGAAGGAGACGACTAAGCCTGCGACTGCGGCGGAGGTCGAGAAGGCCGAGCAGATCCTGCAACGCGCGGTCGAAGCCCTCGGCGGCAATGCTTACCTGAGCGTGCGCAGCCTGACGGCGCGCGGTCTCTACACGCAATATCGCGAAGGCCGGCCGGAGGTGCCGCTCTCCTTCGTAGACTACATCGTCTATCCGAACCGGGAGCGGACGGAGTTCAAGGGCGACGGCATTAAGTCCGTCCAGACCAACACGGGCGAGACGGGCTGGGTCTTTGACGGGATGACCAAAAACATCAAGGACATGAAGGCCGGGCAGGTCGCCGACTTCAAGCTCTCGATGCGGACGAGCGTGGACAACCTGCTGCGCGGCCTGTGGCGCAAGGAGGGCGCGCAGCTCGCTTACGCCGGACGCCGCGAAGCAGGCATCGGCAGGCGCAACGAAGCCGTGCGCCTCGCTTACCCGGACGGCTTTATGGTCGAGTTCGAGTTCGGCGCGCAGGATCACTTGCCCGCCAAGGTGAGTTACGTCCGGAAGAAGTCTGAGACCGAAGAGAGCAAAGAGGAAGACCGCATGATGCAGTACCTCAACCTCAACGGCATCTTCGCGCCCTTCGTCGTCGATCACTTCACTGACGGCGTTCAGCAGAGCCGTCTCAACTACAACTCCATCGAATTCAACGCGCAGATCGCCGACAGCCTCTTCACGCGCCCGGCGACCGCGAAGGATGTCAAGTGAATCTTCTGCGCGGCACAAACCTTTCGGCCGCCGCATGAAATATTTCGCTTCATTCGCTCATATATATTTGAAATCCGGTTTTCGGTAGCAGGATAGTTTCAAAAACAGATTGTCATGTGATGCGGGCGCGTGTAATCTTCGCACGCTTTTGAATCTTCGCAGTCGTCTCAGTCCTACCCCTCAAAGGAGACTTGTATGACAACCAACGGACAGCCCCTGATCTCGTTACTCAGAAGTCTTGCTTTCCCGTTCATAATTTCATTGTTGCTCGTGGCAGGTAATTTTCTGCCGGGCGCTCTGGCGGCTCAGACAACCGCTAACGACAACGGGAATAAAAATGCGAACGCCAACGACAACACCAGGAGCGCCCCCCCTGCTCCCACACAGAGCCCCTCGTCCAGTCCTCCCCCGGTCGTCAACCCCTGCCCTTCTTCCGAAGACTACGCCAAAGTAAAAGTGACGGATGCGTATAAGAACAAGGGAGATCAAGAGGCCCGGCTGGGGGATCAGATTACGGTCGAAGTCGAAGGACTTCAATTCCTCCTGGCGAAAGCAAAATGTTCAAACCCCAATAAGAACATATTGCTCTTTTTAGATGGGAGGCCGGTCAAAGACGCGCTCCCCTTTCCTCCGACCGACCCCAGCACGAACAAGCTGGTCTTTCAGCTCAAGCCGACCGAGGCTTCCAGAGAGTTGTGGACGTATATTCTGGGCGCTTCTAAATGGTCGCCACGCGAGACGCCCGTGAGCGTCGGACTGGCAGATGAATATCCGGTGCAATCCGGCGCAATTATCAAGCTCATCGTTATTCCGCCAGGATGGTTTTTCTTCTGGTTCATCATTTTCCTGGTGATCCTGGGTGTCTTCTTGATTCTGGCTGTGAAGAGTGACCTGTTACGCGATACCGGCCCGGCCCCGACAGGCGCGGGCGAGCGTAAGCCGTACAGTCTCGCGCGGACTCAGGCCGCATGGTGGTTCTTCCTGGTGCTGGCCTCCTACCTGTTCATCGGAATGATTACCGGAGATTTCAGCACGACCATTACCAGCACGGTGCTTGGTCTGCTGGGCATCAGCGCTGGGACAGTCGTTGGCTCCGCCTTCATCGATGCCGGAAAGGCTGCCACTCAGACTCCGCCAGCCGCTGGCGCGGCCAATGCAGCAGGCACGGCCGGGACGGCCGGAGCAGCAGGAGCAGGCACGGCAGGAGCAGGCACGACCGCCGCACCCGCCGTTCCCTATGTTCCTAAGAACGAGTATTGGTGGGTAGATATACTGAGCGATGGTAATGGGGTCAGCTTTCATCGCTTTCAGGTTGCAGC
>JAFBAJ010000738.1 GCA_019247865.1 Acidobacteriota bacterium | reverse complement strand
GATGTCATCCAGAAAATATAATGCCGAAACGGAATCCTCCGGGCATCGTGTCCGGTTGTATCGCACATGCGCTGCTCCTCATTGCCTGTTTACTCTTCCTGCCGATAGACTCTTTTTCACAAGCCAGTCCCCCCGCGCAGGGTAACGCGCGCAGAGCTTCGGACGTTGGGCAGCGGCTGCGGCTGTCGCTCAACGAGGATTGGAAGTTCTCGCCCGCCGATACGAAGGATGCACAACGCCCACTCTTCGACGACGCCCGCTGGGCGGCGGTCAAGCTCCCGCATACCTGGAACGTCGAGGACACGCAGGATGATCTTCCAGGCTATCGTCTGGGCGTCGGCTGGTACAGAAAAAAGCTGAGCCTTGACGGGCGCTTCCTGAACAAAAAGGTCTTCCTCTATTTCGAGGGCGCGCATCAGGTGACGGAGGTCTTCGTCAACGGCAACTTTGTCGGCCAGCACAAGGGCGGTTACACGGCCTTCGTCTTCGACATCTCACCTTACGTCAGCTTGGACCCCAAACGCCCCAACCTGATCGCCGTCAAGGTGGACAACAGTCTCAACCCGAACATTCCTCCTTCACCTGCGGCGGACTTCAACCTCTACGGCGGAATCTACCGCGATGTCTGGCTCGTCGCGACCGAGCCGGTGCATGTCAGCGTGACGGACTACGCCTCTGCGGGCGTCTATCTTGAGACTCCGGCGGTCTCGAACGAGAGTGCGACGGTGAAGGTGCGCGGGCATCTGCTCAACGAATCGGCCGAGCCGCGCACGTTGCGCGTGGTCAACACCGTGCTCGATCCCCAGGGGCGGCGCGTGAGCGTTATGGAGACGCAGCTCACGGTTGGCGCGAAGCAGGGCGCGGATTTTGCGGAGACGAGCAAGCCCATTTACCAGCCGCAGCTCTGGTCACCTGAGAGCCCGGCGCTCTATTCCGTGCGGACGCTCGTCTACGAAGGCGAAAGGCCGCTCGACAGCGTCGTCAACCCGCTCGGCTTTCGCTGGTTCGCCTTTGACGCCGAGAGCGGTTTCTCGCTCAACGGCAGGCCGTACAAGCTGCGCGGCGCGAATCGCCATCAGGACTATGCGAAGATGGGCAACGCCGTCCCGGACGAGCTTCAGGTCAAAGACCTGCAACTCATCAAAGAGTTGGGTCTGAACTGCGTGCTGCTGGCACATTATCCGCAAGACCCTGCGATCCTGGAGGAGGCGGATCGGCTCGGCCTCATCGTCTGGGAAGAGATTCCGGTGATTCGCCAGATCAGCACGACGCAGGAATTCGCGGACAACTCGAAGCGCATGTTGACCGAGATGATTCGCCAGCACTACAACCATCCGTCCATCATCATGTGGTGCTACATGAACGAAATTTTCCTGCGCCTGAGCAACGAAGCGGACTATGTGCCGAAGGTCGTCGCCTTAGCTAAAGAGCTGGACGAGCTGGCGCGGCGCGAAGACCCTGGGCGCGTGACGGTCATCTCCGCCAATCGCAATGACCTCTACAACAGCTCGGGGCTGGCGGATATTCCGCAGGTCTTCGCCTGGCACATGTATTTCGGTTGGTATTACGGCACGCTCCCCGAACTCGGCCGGTTTCTGGACGAGCAGCACCAGCGCTTTCCGCGCCGGAAGATTTTCGTCAGCGAGTACGGTGCGGACAGCGACAGCCGCGTCCACTCGCTCAACCCGACGCCGGCGGATTATTCGACCGAGTGGGCGCAGCAATATCATCAGAGCTATCTGCAACAGTTAGAGGCGCGACCGTATCTCAACGGGATCGCGGTCTGGAATGGCTTCGATTTCGGCTCGGAGGCGCGCGGCGAATCTTTTCCCCACGTCAACAAGAAGGGCTTGTACACCTTTGACCGCCACCCCAAAGATGTGGCTTATCTCTATCAGGCCAGCTTCTCGGCCAAACCCGTTTTGCGGATCGCGACGCGTGAATGGTCGCGCCGGACGGGAACCAATCGGACGCGCGTGGGCGTTGGCCCGCAAGCCGTGAAGCAGCCCGTCGCGGTCTATTCCAATCTCCCGTCGGTCGAGCTTTTCAACAACGGCAAGAGTCTCGGGGTGAAACAACCTGGAGCCGCGCGCGTGGCCGTCTGGGAGGTCCCCTTCACGGACGGCGACAACCTGCTTGAAGCTCGCGGCCAGTTGGGTCGGCAACAGCTCACAGACCGCTTTGAGGTGAAGTTCGCTTACAGACCCGCGCGGCTCTCGGATGTCAACGCCGCCTTCACACAGCTGGCGGTTAACGTCGGCTCGAAGTCTCAGTTCGTGGATGCCTCCGGCGTCGTCTGGGAGGCCGATCAAGCCTACGAGCCCGGCGACTGGGGCTTTCTCGGAGGCACGCCCGACCAGACCGCCGCGAACATTCTGGCGACCGAAGACGACCCGCTGTTACGAAGCTTTATGCGAGCGATTCAGCGTTACCGCTTTGATGTCGTGGATGGAAATTACGAAGTCGAGCTGCGGTTCGTCGAGCCCGTCGGCGAGGCTCGTCCGGGCGGGCGTCTCTTCAGCATCGCCGCCAATGGGCAGGTGCTGGTCAAGGACCTCGACCTCAACAAAGAGGCCGGAGCCTTGCGCCCGGTCACGCGGACGCTGCACGTCTCGGCCAGCGCGGGGCGGGGCATCGAGCTTCGCTTTCAGGTGACGAAGGGCGAAGCCGTGTTAAGCGCGATCCGCATCCGACGGCTCTCCGCTGGAAGATGAAAGAGACGCTGACCATCGTCAACTACGCCGTCAACGGCGTCGGAGCCGGACATGTGACGCGGCTCATCGCCATCAATCGCTGGCTGCGGCGCTACGCCCTGCAACTCGGCCTCCGCGCGGAGATTTACTTTCTCACTTCGAGCGAAGCCACCAGCCTGCTCTTCGCCGAAAGGTTTGCGTCCTTCAAAGTTCCCTCCCGCACCAGCATCGAAGAGGCCGGGCTGGAGAGTCCGGCCCTGCTCGCGACGGTGCGGGGCTGTGTCGCGCAGGCTCTCGACACGCTCCGCCCTGACCTCCTGATCGTAGACACTTTCCCGCGCGGCTATTTCGAGGAGCTGCCTGCGGTCTGGGACGCTTGCCCGCGCAAAGCATTCATCTACCGTCCGGTCAAAGAGAGCCACGCGCGCCAGCCTGAGTTTCAGGAAGCTCTCACGCATTACGAACTGTTGCTCGTCCCTGAAGATGCCGAACACGCGCCCGTCATCTGCCCCGCCGCCATCCGCGAGCGCGTCCGGCACATCGGGCCTGTCCTCGTGCGCGAGCGCGACGAAGTTCCCACGCGCGCGGAGGCCCGCAGGCTGCTCGGCCTCGGAGACGACGAGCTGGCCGTCTACGTGACGGCCGGAGGCGGAGGTGATCCAAGCGCGGAGCAGCAGTTCCATTTCGCCTATGAGGCGCTGCGTGATCGAGCCGGGCTGCGTCTGATCATTGGCGCTGGACCGCTCTATCGCGGACGCCGTGTGTATGACAGCCGTGTGACGTGGCTCGCGCACGAACGCGCAGCTGAATTGATGCCGGGTTTTGATCTGGCTATCTCTTCCGCCGGATACAACTCCTTTAATGAACTGATGCATTTCGGCGTCCCGACCATCTTCATTCCGCAGGAGAAATGGGCAGACGACCAGGCCGTACGCGCGCGTCGTGCAGCACAGGCCGAAGCCGCTCTCGTGCTTGAAACCGCAGACGGCGTCGCGGATTTGCAACGGGCTCTGGAAAGGTGGAGCGACCGAACATTACTCTCTGCGGCCGCGCAAGCGGCGCGTCAACTCGTCCCGTCCAATCATGCTTCGGCGGCGGCGCGCGCTCTGTTCGAGCTGCTCAACCTG
>JAFBAJ010000421.1 GCA_019247865.1 Acidobacteriota bacterium | reverse complement strand
GATGGAGACCGCGCGCGAGATCAAACAGCGCGCCGCGGAGGCCGGGGTCGAGCTGCTCCTGCCGACCGATCATCAGGTCGTGGACAGCTACGATCCGCTCCACAGCCGGAAGACGATTCCCATCGAATTCACCAACGCCGGGCTCGTCGGCCTAGACATCGGCGTCGAGACCGTACAGCACTTTGCAGCAGCCTTGCAGGGCGCGAAGACGATCATCTGGAACGGCCCGATGGGAGTCTTTGAGGAGAAGGGCTTTGAAGAGGGAACCATCGGCGTCGCCCGTGCCGTCGCCGAAGCGGCGGACGCAGGCGCAACCGTCATCGTCGGCGGCGGTGATTCGGTCGCCGCAGTCACGCAGGCCGGTGTCGCAGACCGCATCACGCACATCTCCACCGGCGGCGGCGCGACGCTCGAATTTTTAGCCGGAGACGAGCTGCCGGGCGTCTCTGCGCTGAGTGATAAATCTTAACTGACCATTTCGGTCTTTGGTCTTCGGACTTTGGTCTTTGATGTCTGATGAACGTTGAATGATAGAATTCAACGTCGCAGGCGTGCAAAGACCAAAAACCAAAGCCCCAAGACCGCTTTATAATCATGAGAAAACCTGTCATCGCCGGAAACTGGAAGATGTACAAGACCATCGCGGAGTCGGTCGAGACGGCGCTTGCTTTGAAGCCGCTGGTGGCGAACGCGAATCATTGTGAAGTAGTCATCGCGCCGGTCTTTACGGCTTTAAAGACGGTCGCGGATCGGCTCGAAGGTTCGAACGTACGTGTCTCCGCGCAGGACTGCTCGACCGAAACGGAGCACGGCGCGCACACGGGCGAGGTCGCGGCCGACATGCTCAAAGACGCTGGCGCGACGTATGCCATCGTCGGCCATTCCGAGCGGCGGCAGTTCTATTGCGAGACGGATGAGAGCGTCAGCCGCAAGACGCGCGCGGCGCTGGCGGCCAATCTTTCGGTCATCGTATGCGTCGGCGAAATGCTTGAGCAGCGCGAGGCCGGAGACGCGGAACAGGTCGTCAGCCAACAGCTTCGCGGCGGACTTGGCGGGTTGACAGCCACAGACCTGCCACGTATCATCGTGGCCTACGAGCCGGTCTGGGCTATCGGCACTGGACGCACCGCGACGCCGGAGCAAGCGCAGGAAATGCATGCGTTTATCCGGCGCGTTTTTCGCGAAGAGCACTCGAACGAGGCCGCGCAGGACTTACGCATTCTCTACGGCGGCTCGGTCAAACCGGACAATATCGCCGGCTTGATGTCACAGGAAGATATAGACGGCGCGCTCGTCGGCGGCGCAAGCCTCAAGGCCGACAGCTTCGCCGCGATCGTTAATTACAATAGATAGTTTGAGGGTAAGGTTTTGTTATACGTCTTATATGGACTTTTTATTCTGGCCTGCGTAGTGCTCGTCATTGTCATCCTGTTGCAGCCGGGCAAAGCCGACGCGGGCGCGCTCTTTTCGAGCAGCGTGTCGAGCACTGCCTTCGGCCCACGCGGGACGCAGACGCTGCTCGCCAAGATCACCATCGGCGCGGCGGCGGCTTTTATGTTGATCGCACTGATTCTCTCGCTCCCGGCCATTTCGGGACAGCGTTCGGTCATTCAGGGCACTTCGCCGGACACGACTCCGACGCCGCAGGCTTCGCCCGCAGCCTCGACCGCTCCGCCGGCGACGACTCCCGCGCCCGCACCGAGCGCGGCAGCCAACAGCAACACCGGGAACACGAATGCTAATACCGCGGCCTCGCCCGCCGCGAGCGTGAAGCCCAAAGCTACACCGGCGAAGACCAAGTAGTTTTTGAACAGACGTTCAATGGGGATGTGGTGGAACTGGTAGACACGTACGTTTGAGGGGCGTATGGCGCGAGCCGTGAGAGTTCGAGTCTCTCCATCCCCACCAACAGGACAAGCAGAAGATCTGCGTTGAACACGCGATCTTCTGCTTTTTTACTATTAAGATCAGCCACAGAGACACAGAGGAAAATTTTTTTTATTCTCTGTGTCTCTGTGTCTCTGTGGCTGATCCTATTTGATTCGCGTCAGCCACTGGCGAATCTGCTTGCCGACGCTGGTGGCGGTCGGCGGGTCGTAGTTGGACATGACGATGACGGTGTAGCCGTTGGAAGTGTCTGCTTCGAGGAGCGCGTTGATGCCGGGCGCTCCGCCAGCGATGCCTAGATCACCACTGGCGTCCTGCCCGGATTTCCCGAAGTTGGCTTTGCGGAGCTTGCCGCTCTGGATGGCGACTGCAAAGCGCAGGAGGTCTTCGGCGGTCGAATAGCCTCCTCCGGCGGAGCTGCCTCTGGCCGGGCGCGTGTAGATGTTGTTGCGCCGCGCGTCGCCCGCTTTTCCTCTTCGCGTGTAGCCGCTCGCCAGGTTCTGCACGGGCACGTCCGCTTCAAAGCAGTCTGTGTTCTCCATCCCCGCGGGCTTGAAGATATGCTCGCGCACGTAATCGTAATAGCTCTGGCCTGAAACCTTCTCGATGATCGCGCCGAGCAGCACGTAGCCGCCGTTGGAGTACTGCTGTTTCGTGCCCGGCTCGAACTGCAAAGGCTCGCCGGAGAAGAGCGGCACGAAGTCCTTCAGCGTGCGGAGCCTGTCCTTGGGCGTCGCGTCGAACTTGTCGCCGAAGAAATCACCGATGCCGGAGGTCATGCTGAGCAGGTGACGGAGCGTCACCTTCGCGGCGGCTTCGCGGTTGGGATAATCGTCCAGATATTTTGCCATCGGGTCGTCGTAAGCGAGCTTGCCCTGCTCTA
>JAFBAJ010000613.1 GCA_019247865.1 Acidobacteriota bacterium | reverse complement strand
CCCTCTTCGGCGACTCCGAAGCCGAGCCGGAAATGCTGTGGCATCTCGAAGCAATCGCCCGGCGCGACCAGCACGCCGCGCAAGGCCAGCTCGCGGCAGAACTCGTGCGCGTCGTCGACGCCTTTGAGCCAGGGGAAAGCGATTGTGCCGCCGCGCGGACGCACCCAGCCGAGCAACTCTTCGTGCTCCGCGAAGAACGGCTCCAGCAGCGAGAGGTTCGCGGACGCTACCTTCTGAGCGCGCGCCAGAATCTGTTCGCGGTGTTCGAGCGCGATAACCGCCAGCCCTTCGCCGAGCGTCGTGTTCGAGATGCTGAAGTAGCCGCGTGCGTTCGTGTATTGCCGCACGCGCTCTTCGTCGCGGTCGACGATCCAGCCGATGCGCAGGCCGCTCAGTGAAAGAGACTTGGAGAAGCTGCCGAGCACGGTCGCGTGCGGCAGGCGCGCGGCAGAGGCCGTCTCGCGCCCGTGATAGATCGGATGATAAACTTCGTCGGACACGAACCGGATGCCGCGCTCGGCTGCAAAGTCGTGCAGCACGCGCAGCTCTTCGTCGCTCAAAGTCGCGCCGGTGGGATTGTGCGGCGTGTTGACCAGCAGCAGGCGCGTCTTATCATCAGCCAGCTTTACGATCTCGTCCGGGTCAATGCCGAAGCCGTGAGCTGCGCGCAGGTGATAGAAACGAGTCTCAAGGCCGAGCAGCCGCGCGATAATCGCCGTCGGCGGAAAGAGCGGAAATGGTAAGATGACGTTCGCGCCCGGCTCCGCCGCGAGAAAGAAGAGGATCAGAAGGGCTTCCGAAGCTCCCGTCACGACCTGCACCTGCTCGGGGCTCACGCCCTGCATCGCAGAGATGGCGCGGCGCAAAGCTTCGCCGCCCACAGCGTTCGAGTAGACCAGGTCAGTCGCGAGCAGTCGCCGCTGCTCATCCGTGTTCGCGAGCGCGAGAATGTCGCCCGCAGTCCAGTGCGGCCCCGTGCTCGAAGCGAAATCGAACTCCGGCGGAGTCGCCGAAAAGTGATGTTGGTTCAGCCATTGGTCAAGCAGGAAAGGGGGTATCTGCATCTCTTTGCTCCTCTTGATTAAGAGAAAATCTCCAAGCACGTATGGCGTGGCCTTCGTCAGCGCCGTCGGGTGATTGTATCCATACAATATTGACAAGTATCAAGGATTGTCGCTAATATATCCGGCGACATAGAGGCTGTCAACAAAAATCTTATGATGACAATGTGGACACCAGAGCTGAGCAGGTACGGCGGGGCGCGCTACCTGGCAATCGTTGAGGCCATCGCCGAAGACATAGAGCGTGGGCGGCTCAAGCCGGGCACACAGATGCCCACGCATCGCGAGCTGGCGAGCAAGATCAACGTCACCATTGGCACAGTGACGCGCGCGTACGCAGAGGCTGCGCGGCGCGGGCTGCTGGTCGGCGAGACCGGGCGCGGGACGTTCGTCAGAGAGAGTCTGTTTGACGACGCAGTGCTCGGCCTCACGCCGGACGACGATGAGAGCTTGATCGATCTGAGTCTGAACATTCCGCCGCTGCCGGTCGGCGACCCGCTCGGACAGGCGCTGGCGAAGACGCTCAAAGGTTTGTCAGGGCGGCAGGGACTCTCGGCGCTGATGGATTATCAGCCGGCGGCCGGGGCGGAGAGACATCGCGCGGCGGGCGCGGCCCTCATCGCACGCTCAGGAATCAATGCGAGCGCAGAGCAGGTCATCGTGTGCAGCGGCGCGCTGCATGCGATGACGGTCGTCTTCTCGACGCTCTGCAAGCCGGGCGACACGATCCTCACGGAGAGCCTGACCTATCCGGGCATGAAGAACCTCGCGCACCTCCTCAACCTGAGATTGCAGGGCCTGGCGGTGGACGAACAGGGTATCGTGCCCGCAGCCTTCGAGGAAGCATGTCGTCGCGGCCCTTCCAGAATGCTCTATACCATCCCGACCATACAGAACCCCCTGGGCACAGTGATGCCGGAAGAGCGCCGTCGTGAGATCGCTGCCATCGCGCAGGCGCATGACGTGGCGATTGTCGAAGACGACGTGCACAGCTTCATGCTGCCGCATCCGCCGCCGCCGCTCTCGTCGTTCGCGCCGGAGCAGAGCTATTACATTCTGAGCACCTCGAAGAGCATCGCCGGAGGGATGCGCGTCGGCTACCTGCTCGCGCCGGAGCGTATGATCGAGCCGCTCTCGACTTCCCTGCGCGCGACGGTCTGGATGGCTGCGCCGCTGCTGGCGGAGATCGCGGCCGAATGGATTCTGGATGGGACGGCGGACAGGCTGGTGGAGCAGAAGCGCCTGGAGGCGATGGCGCGGCAGGAGATAGCGGGTCGCCTGCTCTCCTCTTTCGAGTTCGACGCGCACCCGCTCAGCTTTCATCTCTGGCTGCACCTGCCTGAGCCGTGGCGCAGCAATGAGTTCACGGCGCAGCTCAGGCGGCGCGGCGTCGTCGTCACGCCGTCCGAAGCCTTCGTGCCCGGACGCGTCGAAGCTCCGCACGCAGTGCGCGTCTGTCTCGGCGCACCGCGCAGCCGCGCGCAGCTCGAAAGCGGCCTCGCCATCCTCCGCGAAACTCTGCAAGGGACGCCCGACCCCTGCCTCTCGATTATCTGAAGCGAAAAGCAGTTTCACGCAAAGGCGCAAAGACGCAAAGAAAAGCTTAAATGTCTTTCTTCGCGTCTTTGCGTCTTTGCGTCTTTGCGTGAGATTGCTACCGAACGCTGCCCGCGACATCGAGCACGTACACCGTCTGGTCATGCGTCAGCGCGAAGAGCCGGCGGCTGTCATCGCTGAAGCGCGCGAAGATGACCGGACTCTGAAAATCCAATTGCCTGAGCTGCTGCATCGTGCGCGAGTTGTAGAGGACGAGCCGGCCCTTGTCGTTATAGATGCCGACGAGTTCGGAATTTTTAGCGAGCGCGGCCTGCGTCCCTTCGATCTGTCCGAGCAGCTCGCCGCTCGCCAGCGAGTAGAAGCGTATCCGCCAGCTCGTGTCGAAGACGGCGACGCGATCACCCATCGCACGCACATACCAGATGCTCTGTGTGTCCTTCGCAGTATCTACCAGCAGACTTCCGCGCAAGCGACCGGTGCCCAGATCAAAGACCTGTAACAGGTAGACGCCTTCCTTCTCTTTCATCGTCGCCAGCCGCTTACTTAAAGCCGCGTTGTTTTTCAGCTCGGCCTTCGCCCTCTCATCCGTCACGGGCAATCTCGTCATGAAGGACTCGCCGAGCGTATCGTAGTTTTCCGAAGGCACGCCCTTTGGAAACTCTCGCGTCCAGAGCTGTTCACCCGTCCGGACATCTCTCACTTCCATCGAGACGCTCTGGCTCTTGTTGTCGTCTTTGACCGTCCGGCGGTAGGAGAGCAGGAACCGGCCGAGCTGCCCGGTCGATGTGTCTTTGTCCTCCGGAATC
>JAFBAJ010000599.1 GCA_019247865.1 Acidobacteriota bacterium | reverse complement strand
TTCGGGTTCACGTTGGCGGCGACGAAGCCTGTGTTTGAAGCCTCACGGCCGCGCATCACGATGCCGCCGACGACTGCTGCCAGAACGAGGAGCGCGGCGATACTTGCAAAGCCCATCGCGCGTTGCGGCGTCAGGTTGAACGAAGCTGCGAGCGAGGCGAACCACACGCGCAGACGTGTGAGGGCGCTCTCCGAGACGATGGCCTGCTGCGGCTGCAAGCCGGCGATGGCTTCGTCGAGGCGCATCCGCAGCCGCTCGGTCGGAACCGGCAGAGACATCTCCGCGCTGAAGGCGGCGGTCGCCAGTTCGATCTCGCTCTCGATGGAGCGCGCCAGTTGCTCGCACACGGCGCATGAAGCCAGATGAGAGGCAACCTGTTCCAGCCTCTCCGGCTCCAGCTCGCCGTCGTAATAGCTCTGTAGAATCCCCTCATCGAGACAAGGATTGCTCATTGCTTTCCTCCGATCTTCCCGTAAAACCTGACAAACTCTTTGCGCCCGCGCGCGATCAGGCTGCCGACGTTATTCTCGTTGATCTGGAGCGTCGTCGCAATCTCTCTGTACGACAACCCCTGCTGTTTGAGCAGGAGGCAACTGCGCATCGGCTCCTTGATCTTATCCAGCGCGCGTCGTGCTTCTTCGATCTCGACGCGGCGCTCGTATTCCTCTTCGGGCGCGACGGTAAACCAGTCGGCCTTTGCCGTCTCCTGCTTCGCGTACTCGTCATCGCGCGCAGTCGAGCGGTTCTGCCCGCGCAAAAAGTTGCGCGCGACGTTGATCGTAACTCGCAGGAGCCAGGCCCGCAGAAGCTCTTCGCCCGGCGTCGAGTCGAGATGCGTATAAAGTCTGAGAAAGACCTCCTGCGTCACGTCTTCGGCCAGCCCGTTATCGCGCACCATCGCGCGGGCAGTGCGAAAGACGGCGCGATGATGCAAAGTAAATGCTTCATCGAAGCCGAGCGGCGTCGCTACTGTCTCAACCGAATTGGGCATCGAGTCCGTCAAGGCTCTCGCTGGTCCGCTCATAGCACCTGCTCTCGTATGGTAAACACCACGCATGCTCGGTTTGTGACAGAATAATACATCTTTCCGGTCTTCACGGTCAGCAATTTAGCACGTGTGATGTGATGAAAAGCACGAAAGACAGGCGATGAGGAGCGGCAAAAGCGAACTGCACCAGCATGAAATTCCTGTATTCCCCTCAAAACGCTTTCTTTCGCGCCTTTGCGCCTTTGCGTGAAATTTAGTCTCACGCAAAGGCGCAAAGGCGCGAAGAAATCTACGAACGCACCCCCGCGAGAGTTTCGCGGGCGAGCGAGTTAATTATCCACGTCAACATCGGCGTCCGTATCAACGTCGGCCTTGACGCTCCCTTTCAGATTAAGCAGGCGGAGCGCCCACGCGGCCTGCTCGCGCACTTCCGCGCTCGCGTCTTTGAGCGCGACCTTCAGAGCTTCCAGCGCGCGACGGTCGCCCTTCAAACCGAGCGCCCACGCGGCCTGCTGCCTGACATCCGAGTGCTGATCTTTCAGCGCCTGGATGAGCGGCAGGACGGCGCGCCCGTCTCCCTTGAGACCTAAAGCCCACGCCGCCTGCTCGCGCACATTCGATTCGGTATCATTGAGCGCCGCGACCAGCGGCAGGACTGCGCGAGAATCTCCTTTGAGGCCCAGAGCCCAGGCGGCCTGCTCGCGTACTTCCGCGTGCTGGTCTTTCAGAGCATTGGCGAGCGGCTCGACGGCCTGCCCCCCGCGTCCCTGCAAGCCGAGCGCCCACGCGGCCTGCTGCCGCACGTGATAATCCGTATCGTTGAGCGCCGTGATGAGCGGGTCAACGACGCGCGGGTCGCGCTTGAGGCCCATGCCCCACGCGGCCTGTTCGCGCACCTCCCAGGACGCATCGCCGATCACGCTGAGCAGTGCATCCGTCGTGCGCTCGTCCCGAATCACGCCGAGCGCGAAGGTCGCGTTCCGGCGCACACGCATGTCGCTCGACTTCAAGACCGCGATCAGCGGCTCGACGGCCGGACTCCCGATGCGCGCCAGCGCGCCAGCGGCCTGCTCGCCCGGCGAAGTCGTGTCGTTGATGCCCTTGATCTTGCTGTGTCGCCCGCCCTTTCTGTCCCAGCAGACGCTGCTGTCAACCTGCGTATTGTCGCCGAGCAGGTCGATGAGCGCGTTGATGGCCGGGGCTGCGCGCTCTTCCATCTCGCCGAGGGCGCAGGCGGCCGCCGCGCGCTCCGAAGGATTCTGTGAAGACAAGGCCCTGATCTGCTCCTGCAAGTTCGCCGGAGCCGGAGCTTTACTCTCGTCCTGCTGCACCACGGCCGCGCGCGGGACGAGGGGCA
>JAFBAJ010000558.1 GCA_019247865.1 Acidobacteriota bacterium | reverse complement strand
GCCAAAGTTTTATGCCACAAAGCACACGCCCACGGTGTCCCTCTCGTGAAAAGCGAATTCGCAACCTCCAGAGGAAATCCGAAAAAGTGAAAACCCGCAAGCTCTCTCCAATCCTGCTCATGCTCTGTCTCTTCTCTCTCTCGCACGCAACCCGTGCACAGGACGTGGCGCAGGCGGTCGACCGTTATCTTTCCCTCAGGACTGAGATGGGAGGCTTCAGCGGCGCGGTCCTCATCGCGCGCGACGGCAAGGTTCTCCTGCGCAAAGGCTACGGCTTCGCGGACGTGGAGCGGCGCGTGCCCTATACGCCGGAGACGCAGCACGAGATCGCTTCGATCTCAAAGATGTTCACGGCGATGGCCGCGCTCAAGCTGAGGGACAGCGGCAAGCTGCAACTCTCCGACTCGATCTGCAAGTATCTGCCGGACTGCCCGGCCGCGTGGCAGCCCATCACCATCCAGCAGCTCATGCGCCACACGTCCGGCATCCCGGATTACGAGCAGCAGCTGGAGATCGGCTCGGACAAATATCTGGAGCTGATGGTCAAGCCGGAGGCGACGAGCATCATCATCGAGAACGCCAAGAAGCTGCCGCTCGATTTCAAGCCCGGCGAAAAATTTCATTACAGCAACACCGGCTACATCATCCTGAGCCACATCGTCCAGCGCGCCGCCGGTCAGCCGTTCGCGGAGTTCGTCCGGAAAAATATTCTGGAGCCCGCGGGGATGAAGCATTCGGGCATCATCGGCGCTGGAAAGCCTCCGCAGAAGCTGGCACACGGATACACGTACGGCGACATCGGCTGGGAGAAGATGATCGGCGGCGTCGCTCTGACCGCCGGGCATCTCAAACGGCTGCCGCAGCTCGCGCTCACGCCGCCCGCAGGCGACGGCGGACTCTACAGCACTATTGATGACCTTTATCTGTGGAGCCGCTTGATGGACGGGAGCAAGCTCGTGCCCGCCGCGCTGGCCGCGGAGGTCTACACGCCGGGGCTCGACAACTACGGTTACGGCTGGTTCATCGACAAAGGTTTCGAGCGGCGTCGGATGTGGCACAACGGATTGCTGCCGGGCTACACGTCCGAGCTGCTCAAGTTCCCGGACGACAAGATCACCATCATCATCTTCTGCAACATGGACCGCGCGCGCCTCAGCCGCATCCGCCGCGACGTGTCGGCCATCGTGCTCGGCAAGCCTTACGACATGCCCGTGCGCGGCACTGTCATCAAGCTCACGCCGGAGCAGGTCGCGCGCCTCGAAGGCACTTACAAGATGAGCGACGGCGACGTGCTGACCATCCGTAACGAGCCGGACTACCTCACGGCCGAGATCAAAAACCAATTCACGGCGGGGCTCATCCCGCTCTCCCAGACCGAGTTCTACTTCCCGCTCGCAGACGGCAAAGCCCTCTTCACGCTCGACCCGAACGGCCGCGCCGTCAAGGTCAACCTGCGCTACAGCGGCGAAGACCACACCGGGGAGCGGATACCGTAAAAAAAATTCACGCCGGGACGCAAAAAGGCATCAAAGCTTCTCTTTGCGCCCCGGCGTGAATTTTTTTTCGCCCGCGTGAGGGAGTTTGACCGCGCAATCCGCGTTACCAATTAGAAGAGCTGAAAGATTCGGCAAGCGAACAGGTTCGGGCGTGGTGGCACGGATTCGCGTGGGCGTGGTAAATTCATTCCACCCAGCATTTAACAATCCCCCGCCAGAAAAATGTCTCGAACACTTCTCCTGAGCCGGGTCGTGGTCTGCTTACAAGTACAACAAGGTATAAATACAGAGGTTATTTCAATGCGGGGCTTCTCGTTCACAAAATCAATTATCGGTTTCGCGCTCGCGGCTTTGACGCTTCTGGCGATGGTCATCGCGCTGGCGATCTTTGGGGGTCGGCGGACGCAGCAGGCGGGCGCTTTCATACAGCGCGGGGCGCAGGCGAGCGCAGAAGCGGCGCTGGGCCAGCCCGACGCGGCGCGACGCACGCAGCTCGAAGAGGCTTACGGCAAGCTGCCTTTGAGTTTTGAAGCCAACGGGGGGCAGACCGACGAGCGCGTGAAGTTCCTCGCGCGCGGCGAAGGCTACGGACTGTTTCTCACCGCTGACGAAGCGGTGTTGACACTGCGGCAGGATGGGGGACGAAGGGAGACCAGGCAGGGGACACTTTCGCCTTCATCCTCGCGCGCAGTCGTCGAGGTGCTCAGAACGAAGCTGGTCGGAGCCAACAGCGCGCCGACGGTTTCCGGCCAGGCAGAGCTGGCACACAAGAGCAATTACTTCATCGGCAACGACCCGTCGAAGTGGCGCACGTCCGTTTCCAATTACGGACAGGTCAGATATGACAAGGTCTATCCGGGCATTGACCTCATCTACTACGGCAACCAGCGCCAGCTCGAATACGACTTCATTCTCGCGCCCGGCGCGGACACGCACGCGATCCGGCTCTCCTTCGACGGCGCGCGCGCGGTGCGTGTGGACGAGAGCGGCGAGCTGGTGCTCAAGCTCGCGGGCGGCGAGGTGCGGCAGCACAGGCCGGTCGTCTATCAGGAGATCGGTGGCGTGCGGCAGGAGGTCGCGGGCCATTACGTGCTCAAAGGAAAGAGCGAGGTCGGTTTCGAGGTCGGACAGTACGATGCCTCGCAGCCTCTGGTGATCGATCCGGTGCTCGTCTACTCGACCTATCTCGGCGGCCTCAGCGCGGACAGCGCGAACGGCGTTGCGATTGATGCGCAGGGCAATGCTTATCTCACCGGCTCGACCAACTCGCTGGACTTTCCGGTCACTCCGGGCGCTTTTCAATCGACGATTATAAACGACTCTTACAGCGACGCCTTTGTGACGAAGATAAATCCGACGGGCACTGCGCTCGTCTATTCAACCTATCTCGGCGCGGGAGCGGGTGACAGCGGCAAAGGCATTGGTGTTGACGCGCAGGGCAACGCTTACGTGACGGGCGTGACGGACGGCAGCGCGGGACTCCCGCCGCCAAGCGGCTTTCCGACCGTCAATGCTTTTCAGAGCACGTTCGGCGGCACGGATGACGCGTTCGTGACCAAGCTCAACCCGACGGGCTCTCAGCTTATCTTCTCGACCTACATGGGCGGCAACGATACGGACATCGCGTATCGCCTCGTCGTCAACGCGGCGACGGGCGAAGCTTACGTCGCGG
>JAFBAJ010000430.1 GCA_019247865.1 Acidobacteriota bacterium | reverse complement strand
CACCCACTGCCTTACGCGCAAACAAAAAAAGACGCGCGCAGGCTCAACACAGGTACGCCGAAATCACACGGCACTCCCTGCGCAATGGGCTTACGGCTGCTCCGTGATCTCCCCGGCGAACCAGCTTTTTTGCCACCGTCCCCCCGGGCTTTGACCCGGGGGTTGTCCCCTGCATTGGCGGGACAGGACCACACGGCTTGACCGTACGTGTCGCGCCGCACGTCTTGCGGCACAACGCGTCCATCGCAACCCGCCTCACGTCTGGTGACGAAGGCCTAACGTCCCCCGTGTCGAGGCGGGCTGGCTTCTTTAAATCACAACTTCTGTCTTTCGGAAACAAGAATATTTTTGCGGAACGGGCTTGACACGATTTCAGGTGTTTTGCCCGTCGTGTTGAAAAGGCAACACTTCCACTCTACCTCCAACTCCGGAAATGCCGCGGCAGCATACTGGTGTCCGCTTCTGGCCCAATAGCGGACTTCGCCGTGGCCAAACCCGCGCGCGAGTTATGTCGCCGCGGTCTTACGTTGACCGCCTTCTGACTCGTTAGAGCCAGCCATCTGCTCGATCCACTCGACGACCCGAACAACATCGGGATAAATCGAAAAATGGCCTTCGCCTATGGCGACGCCGAGAAGATGGCGGCCTTTCTCATCACGCATCGCTCTGCGCATCCGTCTTGCGAAAAGAGCCAGTTGTTCGTTGGACGGTTGCGATAGGCATGCTGCTCGTCGCTCCCCTCCTGACCTCCGCTCTCCAGCAGCCTGTTTCTCTGCCTCGGAGCGACTGTCGATTCCAGATCGTCTATCCATTTTGAGCAAAGCTCCTTGCAGCTATCAAGTGAAAGCAAGACCAACTCGAAACGGCGCGCGCCAGACCACGCGGCAGGACAGCTTCAGTCCATCCTCCGGTACAATCAAAGTCACCGTCGCCGGGATAGTCTTGGTATTCAGATCAGTAATCTCCACCGCCGCTCCGGTTAGGGACAGATCGCGAATGGTGCACGCGACCTTGAAGCCACCATCTTCAATCATGGCGGCCTTGGCCACACGAAATCGGGGCGCTGACCGAGTCTCGACCATCGCGACATTTCCATGCTGACCGCTCTCCGTCGGAGCGCGGCGGTTCAAACGAACACATCAAATGTGTTCTCAACCTGACAGACGATTATTAATGGTTCCTCAACCAAGACGTTTCCGATGGCGTCCGACGAGTGCACGCCCTTCAAAGAGCGTCTGTCGATATGGGCTGCTGAGGTCCGAGCGGAGGCCGCAAAGCTCAAACCTGGCCTCGAACAGAAAGCCGTACTCCAAATGCGGCCACCGGCGGGACTGCGAGATGCGGCGCCGGCAGATTGCCGTCAAACCGCTCGATTGGGTTTACCCGTCAACACGCAGTGACGCGCTTCCGGTCGCGCGTCTCGTCACGCGCGTCAGTCCCGATCAGTAGTATCGCCAGCGCTTCTGACGCGGCGCGGGCCGGCTCAGCAACAACGCCAGTCCGAAGCCAATCATGCCTGCGGTCAACAGCGAGCCGAGCGGGTTGTCCTGGACCATCTTGGCCAGCGCTTCCTGTCCTTCGCCGGCGACGGCCTTCCTGGCAAAGTCGGTCGCCGTATCGGTCGCCTCACGCGCGGCGTCCTTGGCCTGACCGTACAGATTCTGCACCTTGCCGGCCGCCTCGCGCACCTTTCCCGCCGCCTGGGTATCGGCATCAGCGGCGATATCACCCACGGCGCCCTCCGCCTTGCCGGCCCACTCCTTTGCCGATCCTGCGATACGATCCTTGTCCATCTCTCATCTCCGAATGAAGGGTTCGGAAGTTAACCGCCGGGATCGAACCCTGTTCCATCGACATCGCCGGCGCTTTGGCTGCGGCATCGCGGCCTGGGAACGAAGCGCGCAAGCACGCGTTCGGCTTTCATCGAAAGTCAGGAGCGACGTGATGGGAATTTTCAGCAAAGACATCAAAACAATGGACGACCTGCTGCTGCACGGGCTGCAGGACATTTATTATGCGGAGCTACAGATCATCAAGGCGCTGCCGACGATGATCGAAAAGGCCACCAATCGCGACCTCGCCACCGGCCTGAGAAATCACCTGGAGGAGACGAAGAAGCAGATCGAGCGGCTGGAGAAGGTGTTTCTGAA
>JAFBAJ010000427.1 GCA_019247865.1 Acidobacteriota bacterium | reverse complement strand
AAATCCTTCGTAATAACGATAGCGATAACCTAAGACCTCGCTGATCGCCACCATCCCGGCGAGCCCGCCCGAGACGGCCATCGCCAGCACGATCTGCTTGCGCACGGAGATGCCGCCGTACTCGGCCGCGGACGGATTCGCGCCCGTCGCGCGAATCTCGTAGCCCCACTTCGTCCGCCACAGAAAAATGTAGACGAGCGCGCAGGCCACGAGCGCGAGAACGAAAGCCAGGTTCAAAGGGATGCGGTCGGGAAAAGCCGGGAGGAACTTGCCGAGGCGTGCGATGTGCGCGCCCTCGCCGATGGGCACGGTCTCCATGATCGGATCGCCCTGCGCCTTGAAAAAATGCTGCGTGAAATAGCCCGCGAGCGCGACCGCGATGAAGTTCATCATGATCGTGTTGATGACTTCGTGCGAGCCGAAACGCGCCTTCAAAAGCCCAGGGATCGCGGCCCACGCCGCGCCGCTCACAATCGCCGTCAGGCAGCACAGCGGAACTAAGATCCACGCCGAAGAGTTCGCAAACTTGATGCCCACCAGCGCCGTCATGAAGGCGGCGATGTAGAGCTGCCCTTCCGCGCCGATGTTGAGCAGGCCGCAACGAAAAGCGACCGCCACCGCCAGCCCCGTAAAGATGAGCGGCGTCGCGTAAAAGAGCGTGTACCCGATGCCGTCCGGCCACGAGAGCGCGCTGCCGATAAGGAGCCGGTAGGTTTCGATCGGGTCATCCCCGATCAGGAGCACGACGATGCCGCCGACGATGAAAGCGGCGATCACAGCGATCAGCGGAAAGAGAAGTTCGCGTAAAAGTTTCATATCAGATCGGTCGCCTTTTGAGCTTTACAAGTTGACGGTATGAAAGCCTGTTGCCAG
Source organism: Acidobacteriota bacterium (assembly GCA_019247865.1). Taxonomy (GTDB): domain Bacteria; phylum Acidobacteriota; class Blastocatellia; order Pyrinomonadales; family Pyrinomonadaceae; genus JACMLC01. The sequence continues at coordinate 1,540 of JAFBAJ010000427.1, read as the reverse complement.
TCAGAGCCGTTATCAGCTGCGAACTAACACTGTTCGACTGTTCGTCAGAAAATTGCGCAGGGAGGTGTCCCCGCCGCCCGCTGACGGAATGTTCGGCCCGGTGATAGTCCGGGTCAGCTTCTTACCGTCTTTTGACAACTCCCACTTCATAAACCCATCGTAGTTAGCAGATTTGCCGGGAAATTTGGTCACGATCTTCTTTCCATCCCACCTGGTGATGGAATTGACGCTCCGCCCCGTTCGGTCAACATTCTGCTCGCCCCGCTCGTCGGTGTAGAATCTTTTTTCATCGAGCGTGACGCATTCCTGAGCATGGCAAAACTGCATCGTAACTTTTATTTCCGGGTCATGATGCTCGATGAGATATTTGGTGTCGCCGGATGACTTCTGATTCGATTGCATCGCTCCAAACATTCCGGGCTTGCTGCTTTCACGCTCATTCACCAGCCACGTCCCGCTCAGATCAGGCCGGGTCTGTCCCGTGCTCCCCTTTTTATTCTCCTGAGCGATGCCCGACGCAATACAAATCAGGAGAGATAAAGCAACGGCAATTCTTCTCATCATGCTGACATTATCAACGCACGGCAATTAAACTGCTCTCATTCCCCGCTCGTCATCAACAGTCCGACCTCTTCGGTCGTCGCCACTTTCGGATCAACTTCGCCGACGATTCTTCCCTGACGAATGACCAGCAGGCGGTCTGAGAGCGCGGTCACCTCTTCGAGCTCCGCGGAGACGAGCAGGACGGCGCAGCCTGCATCGCGCATGGCGACGAGCTTGCGGTGTATGAACTCGATGGCTCCGATGTCCACGCCGCGCGTCGGCTGCGCGACGAGCAAGAGTTTAGGCTGCAAGTCGAACTCGCGCCCGATGATGAGCTTCTGCTGATTGCCTCCCGACAGCGAGCGCGCCGGAAGCGTCGCGTTCGCCGGACGCACATCGAAATCTTTGATGATCTGCTCAGCGCGCTTTCGGATCGCGTCTTCATCGAGCAGGATTCCGGCGGCGGAAACAGCAGGCTTGCGATAATGCACGCCGAGAATAGAGTTTTCGGCGAGGTCGAAATCGAGCAGGAGCCCGCGCCGCAGGCGGTCTTCCGGAATGTGCGCGATGCCGAGGTTCTTGTGCGCGCGCGCCGAGAGACGCGTCACGTCGCGCCCCATAAAATCGACGCGCCCTTTCAGTTTCCCGCTCTCGATGAGCCCGGCCAGAGCCTCGATCAGCTCCGTCTGCCCGTTGCCTTCGACTCCGGCGATGCCGACGATCTCTCCCGCGCGGACTTCAAACGAAACGCCGTCGAGACGATGCGTGCCCTCACCCTCTGAAGCGAAGGACAGCCCGGACACTTTGAGCACAGTCTCGCCCGGTTTAGCATCAGGTTTTTCGACGCGCAGCAGCACGTCACGCCCGACCATCAGTCGCGCCAGCTCCGCCGCATTGGTCTCGCTCGTTTTGACGCGGCCGACGACCTTGCCGTCACGCATCACGGTCACGTCGTCCGAGATGGCGAGCACCTCCGAGAGCTTGTGCGTGATGATGA
>JAFBAJ010000294.1 GCA_019247865.1 Acidobacteriota bacterium | reverse complement strand
GGGGAATATAGTTTTTACAATATCTCTTGTCAATAAGCTGGACTTTGGTCTTAGGTCTTTGGCCTTTGATGTTTTACTTGGCTTGAGTTTTATCATTTAAGGTTGAGTGGCGGGCAAAGACCAAAGTCCAAAGACCTAAGACCAAGTCTATAATACTTGCTTGCGAAGCGTAGAGCCGTTAAAATCCTTTTCGCGCGGAATATTTGCAAACTTCTTTGTGTCGCATGTCAGCCGTCGCCAAGCTTCAACGCCAGCGCCTTGGCACCCGCGCCCTTTGAGGTTCATGTGGGCATGCTGTGTTTGACTGTACATGCCTGCTTCCAGAAAACTCAGGCCGCCCCCCGATCATTTGAGCCGCCGACGTAAGACCGTCACGGGCGGGGCGCCTTAGGATCGAGCCGACCCATGAAAGAATGTCCAGCTTGTAAACGTTGTTTCCCGGATCACGTCAATCACTGCCCGCACGACGGGGACGCGACGACGCACTCCATCGCGGGCGAGCCGATTCTGGATGGCCGCTATCAATTGGAGAAGCGGCTCGGACACGGCGGGATGGGCGTGGTCTTCAAAGCTCGCCACATTTTTCTGAAGACGGCGCACGCCATCAAGGTCATCCTCCCGGACCTCGTCGGCAACGACCCGATGCTGGTCACGCGCTTTCGGCAGGAGGCGCTGGCCGCCGCCGCCATCCGCCACCAGAACATCATTGCCGTGACGGACTTCGGCGTGGCGCGCGGAACGATGCCTTTCCTCGTGATGGAGTTTGTCCAAGGCAAGTCTTTGCATGACATCCTCGTCAGCGAAAAATCGCTCCCTCCGGCACGCGCGCTGGAGATGATGTCGGCCATCGGCGCGGGCGTCGCCGCCGCGCATCGCCAGAACATCGTGCATCGCGACCTCAAGCCGTTGAACATCATGATCCAGGACGGGATGCCGGTCAGCGAGGGGTTGAAGATCCTGGATTTCGGGCTCGCAAAGATCAAGTCGGGCGAGCTCCTCGGCTCGTTCGTGCAGGCGAAGACGAGCGGCCTGATGGGCTCGCCCTTCTACATGGCTCCCGAACAGTGGTCGGACGAAGAGCCGGACGCGCGCGCGGACATTTACTCTCTCGGCGTCATCATGTACCAGATGCTCGGAGGCGACGTGCCGTTCAAAGGCACTTCGATTCCTTCGATCATGAAGAAGCATCTGACCTCTGCTCCGGCGACGTTTGCGGAGATGGGCGTGCAGGTGCCGCAGGAGATAGAGGCCGTCGTGCGGCATGCGTTGGAGAAGGATGCTTTGAATCGACCGGCCTCGGTCGAAGCCTTCGTCAACGAGCTGCGCGACGCAGTGGCGAGCACCTCGCTCTCGCTCAACCGCACGCAGGTCGGCCACCTCAGCATGGATTCGGCGACGGTCCTGTCGCCGCCCGCCTCGCAGACCGGCCAGCAGCATTCGCCGCACACCAGTGACAACCTCGCCGGCACGATCAGCTCCGGCTCGCTCGAAGACGATTACGCGCACCAGCAGAGCTCCGCTTCGATGGAGGCCAAGCGATTGCGCGAACAGGCGGCGGCGCTCGAAGAGCGTGCGCGGCAGGCGGCCGAAGCGCGGCGGCGCGAACAGGAGCGGCGCGAGCAGGAGGAGCGCGACCGCATCGCGCGCGAGGAGCTGGAGCGCGAAGAGGCTGCGCGCCTGCAAATGCAGGCCGAAGCCAAACGCAGGGCCGAAGAGGAGGCCGCGCGCCAGCGTGCGGAGGAAGAGGCACGCCTGCGCGCCGAACAGGAAGCCAGGCAGCGTGCAGATGAAGCTGCTCGCCAGCGCGCCGCTGAAGAGGCGCAGCGCAGGGCGCAAGAGGAAGCGCGCCTGCGTGCAGAGCAGGAGGAGCGGCTGCGGCTTGAGACTGAGGCGCGACGCAAGGCAGAGGAGGAGGCCGCGAGCCTCCGCGCAGAGGCCGAAGCGCGCAAACGCGCCGAAGCGGAGGCTGCACAACTGCGCGCCGAAGCCGAAGAGGCACGCAAGCAGGCCGCCGCCGAGGCCGAGCGGCGCAAGGTCGAAGAGGAAGCACGCCTGCGCGCCGAAGAGGAGGCGCGGCTCCGGCGTGAAGAGGCCGCGCGCGAGCGCCAGCAGCGCGAGCAGGAGCAACGGGAGAGAGAGCAGCGCGAACGTGAACAGCGTGAGCGGGAAGAACGCGAACGCGCCGCACAGGCTGAACGCGAACGCGCCGCACAGGCCGAGCGCGAGCGTGCGGAACAGGCTGCGCGCGAGCGCGCCGCGCGCCAGCTCGCTTCGACGGCGGTTAATGATCCGGAGACGACGCAGTCCGGAATCGATCTTGAAACGACGCTCTCGCAGCGACGCGGAACGGTCACACAGGCGCTCGGCGACAACAGCCTGCCGGGAGTCGGGCAATCGAATTCGTGGCAGCAGCAGAGCCAGTCGGGCGGCATGCACACGAGCGCCGCGCCCGGCTTTCTCGGCGCGGAAGAGAAGAAAAAATCTTCGCTCCCGCTCATCCTGGCCGCCGCCGTCATCGGCTTCGTCGTCCTCGTCGGAGGCGGCGCGGGCATCTACTTCATGACCCGTTCGTCTTCGACGCCGCCTGAAAAACCGCCCGTCGCCAGGACCGGCGACGACAAGAATCCGGGCACGAATAATCCCGGGACAAAGGCCAGGCCGGAGCTGCTGGCCGTGCCGGGCGGCACGTTCCAGATGGGACGCGCGGGCGGCCCTGTGCAGGAAGGCCCGGCGCATGCTGTGACCGTCGCCGCGTTTGCGATGGACAAAACGGAAGTGACCAACGCCGAATACGCGGACTTCGTGCGCGAGACGAACCACGCTGCGCCGTCACACTGGAACGGGAACAAGCCCAGCTCCGAGCAGGAGTCCCTGCCCGTCACCTTTGTCTCGCTCGATGACGCCAAAGCCTTCGCCGCCTGGCGTTCCAAACGCGACGGCGTGACGTATCGCCTCCCGACGGAGGAGGAATGGGAGTACGCCGCGCGCGGCGGCGATCAGGGCAATCTCTACCCCTGGGGACAGAGCTGGGCGAGCGGCCGGTCTGCGACCAAAGACACAGGGCTCGCCACGCCCAAGCGCGTCGGCTCCTATCCGGACGGCAAAGCCAGGTGGGGGCAGCTCGATATGATCGGCAATGTCTGGGAGTGGACTTCGTCTAAAGCATTTTACTACCCGGGCAGCAATTTGACCGTGCAGCCGAAGCAACAGAACTGGGAGATCATTCGCGGCGGTTCGGTGCTCAGCGACCCGAGTGGTCAGAAGGCGATTTCGGCCGCGTACCGCGACTGGATCGATCCGAACACGAAGAACGAGCTGTTGGGCTTCCGGCTGGTGCGTGAAGGACAGTGAGACTGCTTGCGCTCGCTCCTCACGATGAATTTTCAGAAAGGAGATAACCTGTAAAGGTGCTTCAAGGTTTACAGCGCACCGTGCGCGCAGGGCTGCCCGCGCTGCTCCTGGTCGCCGCCTGTTATCTCCACGAGCCTCTGCGCGCGCAGGACATTTCGGGCGGCGCGGGCGAGGGCGTCAAGCGTCCGGCTGAGAGTTCCGCGCGGCGTCGACCGCGCGCGACCGCCACGGCGCAGCCTAAGGCCAAGCGTGCGACGCGCGCGGCGCAGCCGAAAGTCGATCTGAGCAAGCAGGTGGACTCCGCTCTGGAACTGGGCAACGCCGCGCGCGACAACAACCCGCCGCGCTACGCGGACGCAGAGCGCGCCTACAGGCTCGCGCTGGAGCTTGACCCGCAGGAGTCGCGCGCTTACGTCGGGCTCGGCAACACCTTCTTCGACCAGCGGCGTTACGCGGACGCCGAAGCGGCCTTTCGCCGCGCGACCGAACTCGACCCGGAAGACGCAGACGCTTTCGTCTCGCTCGCTTACAGCAGCAACGCGCAGGAGCGTTATGAGGACGCAGAGAAGTCCGCGCAGCGTGCGCTCGCGCTCGACCGGAATAATGCAGCCGCGCACGCCGCTCTCGGCTGGAGCAATTTCAAGCGCAGGAAATACGCGGAGGCGGAAGCGGCCTATCGTCGCGCGATCGCGCTCGCGCCACAGTCGCCGGAGCTGTTGAGCGAGCTGAGCCAGGTGCTGATAGAGCAGGGGCGCTGGCGCGACACCGAGCCGGTGCTGCGTCAGGCGGTCACGCTTGACCCGGCGGATGCGTTGATGATGTCCGATTACGGCGTGGTGCTGCACAAGCTCGGACAGCTCGACCGCGCGGCGGAGACCTATGCTGCGGTCAGCAAGCTCGATCCTAAGATGTCTGCGGCCCATTCCAATCTGGCGCTGGTCGAATATACGCGCGGCGATTTTACGAAGGCGCGCGAGGAATGGGAGACGGCGCTGCGCCTGAACTCGACGTATGCGCTGGATCGCGCGGGGCTGCTGGTGCTGGATCGCAAGTTCGCTGAAGCCGGGACGGAGATCGAGAAGTACGTGCAGGCGTCCGGCGGGACGGACGAGGACGGCTGGCTCATGCTCGGCGATGTGCGACGGATGCAGGGCGACGATGCAGGCTCGCGCGCGGCCTATGTCCGCGCACAGCAGCTCGCGCCCGATTACGCGCAGCACGCGCGCCCGACCGTTCCTGCGCCCGTCGTCGCTAAGGCCACGCCGACGCCCGAAGTCAAGCCGAGTGTGGAGAACAAGACCGGCACGGGCCCGGTCGTCATCAGGCAGCCCACCGAAACTACCGCTGCGACGACGGGCGGGCAGCCGAAAGCTCTGACGCCGCGTTACGCTTCGAGCGTGCGGCAGCTCAAGGCGACCAATCTCATCCGGCCGACGCCCTCCGCGGGTACTGTCTCGGTCACTTCGGTCGCCAACGCCTCTGTGCTCATCGAGCCGGTCGCGGGCGGCGAAGCGCTGGTGAGCATCGTCCCGTCGGCTCTGACAGTGGTCTCTTTTAATCAACTGCGGCCGGGCGATTATCGCGTGGTCGTGGCGCTCGACGGATACGAGACGATGGAGACGCAGATTTTCGTCACCGCTAATAAGATCGCTGCGATCAAGATGATGCTGCGGAAGAGATAGATTGATTCAATTAAAGTTTTTTATCGAGGAGAGATATGAAGTTTGAGAGCCGTATACGCATCGCCTGCCTGAGCGTCGCGCTGTTTGTCTGCGCGCTGCTCCCGGCGTTGGTCCCGAACGTACGCGCGCAGGAGGCCGGCGGCGAGTTGGGCGGAGGCGCGGGCATCTTCCGGCCCAAGAACCCGGAGACCAAGAGCAAGCGGCGCACGACGCCCGGCGTCAAAGCGCCCGGCGGCAGCCGCCCCCCCAAACCGAAAGTCAGCAACCGTCCGTCCGGTCCTTCTCCGGCCGAGCTGGAAGAGATGGTCGAGGACAAGCTGGACGAAGGCAACGAGGCGCGTGACGCGCGCGATTATCCGGCCGCCGAAAAGGCTTACCGCGAAGCCAGCCAGCTCAAGCCCAAAGACCATCGCGCCTATTATGGCCTCGGCAATATCTACACGGATCAGCAGCGCTGGGAAGAGGCCGAGAAGGCTTACAGGCAGGCGGTGCAGTACAACCAGCTGAGCGCCGACGCGCAGGTCGCTTTGAGCTACGTGCTGGTGCAGCCCAGAAGCGGCGGCGCGCTCGCCAAGCGTCTGGTGGATGCGGAGATGGCCGCGCGCCGCGCGATCCAGCTCCAGCCGAACAACGCCATCGCGTATGATCGTCTGGGCGTCGCGCTCGAAGGGCGCGGCCTCATCAACAGCGAGACCGAGGGGGCTTATCGCAAGGCGGTCGAGACCGATCCGCAATTCGCCGTCGCGCACGTACATCTCGGCCGCCTGCTGCGGAGGATGGGGCGCACGAGCGAGGGAGACCCGTACTATCGCCGCGCGACCGAGCTGGCGAACGACGCCCCGACGCTCGTCTTCGTGGCCGAAGCTTTCGATTCCGAACAGCGTTACGACCTCGCCGAGCCGCTCCTGCGCCGCGCGCTTCAGATGGACGCGAAGAACGTCTCCGCGCTCTACTTTCTGGGCAAGCTGCTGGTCGCCACGCGGCGTTATAATGAGGCCGAGCCAGTCCTGCAGAGCGTCATCGAGATCAGCCCGCGTTCGGTCGCGCCCTACTCGCTGCTCGGCTCCGCCTATCTCCGGCAGGATCGTTACGAGGAGTCCGAGCGCATGTACACGCGCGCCGGAGAGTTCGCTTCCGCCGGAGAGCGCCGGAACCTCGCGGGCTCTTTCGGACTGATGGGCGTGGGCGACGGCTATCTGAAAGCCGGTCGCTCGAACGATGCCCTGCGCGTCTACCAGCGCGCGCTCGAATGGGACTCGACCAGCGCCGAACTGCCGAACCGGATCGCCCGCGCGAGGGGAAACTGACAAGGGAGTGGTCAGTGGTCAGTGGCCGGTGGTCAGTAAAAGCAAAGACAGTTTTTTACTGACCACCGGCCACTGACCACTGACTACTGATTGAGGACATCTGATGCTTCGTTGCCCGAAATGTAATCGTACTTATCAGGATGACATGCAGAAGTTCTGCACGCATGACGGCGGCAGACTGGTGCCTGACTTTGAGCAGCCGAAGCCGTTCGACCCGAACGCGACGGTGCACGCGGACCTGTCGAATCTGGATATCCCTGCGACTCCGCCGCAGCCGCCACCGCCTCCGGCGCGACCGTCCGACCTGAGCGCGACGCTGGCCGGAGGGCCTCCGTCGTCTCCGATAGCGCCTCCGCCCGCGCCGCCGAGCGCGCCGACGACCGGCAACTTTCGCGCGCCCGATACGGGGCCGACCAATTTCCCGGAGACAACCAGATTAGGCCCGCCGCCGACCACGCAGCCGCCTCCGCCGCAGAACTATCCGCCGCAGAACTATCCGCCGCCGCCTCCGGCCCAGTCGCCGCAGGAGTTTCGCACCATCGCCGCGCCTCCGCCCGCGAGGCCGACGGGAAATATTCCGACGCCGCCGACTGGCTTTCCGCCGAGCACGACGGGCGCGCCTGCGTCATCGGGAGGCTTTCCAACTCAATCGGGAGGTGCTCCAAATCAATCGGGAGGCTTTCCAAATCAATCGGCGGGCGCTCCTAATCAATTGAGGGACTTCCCAACTCAATCGGCGGGTGCTCCAAATCAATTGGGAGGCGCTCCAAATCAATCGGCGGGCTATCCAATAGACTCTGCGGCGTTGCCGGGAGGCTCTGCGAGCGCGCCTTTGCCTGCGGCGCAGAAGAAATCGAAGCTGGGCCTGATTCTGGCGCTCGTCGGAGTCCTCGTCCTGCTCATTCTCGCGGGCGGAGGCGTGGGAGCCTACTTCTATTTCAAGAACAAAAAGACGGTCGAGTCGCGCAACGATAGCGTCACGGTCAATCCGACTCTCGACACCAACACGAACAACAACGCGAACAACCAGACGAGCGGCCCGGAGACCATCAAGCCCAAAGTCGAAGCCCCGCCGAACTCCGTCAAGTTCGAGAACTCCTCTGCGAACCTGGACGGCAAGCTGGCAGAGCATTACCTGGACTTCTATTTCTTCTACCCGCAGAAGTGGCAGAAGAATCCTAAGGCCGGAGTGCCGGGCGCGGCCAACTTCGTCGAGGTCATGCGGATGCTCTCGCCCGAACAGATGCAGGAGGATCTGACCGTCAGCTGGTACGACAGCAAGGGCACGGTCGAAGCAGACCTCGCGGGCAAGCTGCCCTCGCTCATCAAGGATGCCAACACGAATCTGGCGCAGAACCTGGCCGAGTACGAGAAGGTTTCCGAAGGCCGGACGACCATCAACGGCATCGAGGGTTATGAGTTTCGCTTCAAGGGCGTGTCCTATCAGGGCGACAGCAAGATCTGGGGGCGCATCGTTTATCTCCCGCCCGGCGACGTGCAGAGCAACAAGGGCGTCACGCTCTACATGCTCACCACCTCGCTCGCGCCCGAACTACAGAGCGTGGACGACGTCGGCGTCAAGGGCGAGCTGCCCGTCATTCTCAATTCATTCACGCTGGGGAAGAGCTAACATTCAAGTGACCAGTGGTCAGTGGTCAGTGGTCAGTAGAAGGGACGACCGTACTTTTCTTACTGACCTCTGACCCCTGACCCCTGACCACTATTTCGAGAGCGCACAACTATGAAAATCATTTTAGTCGAAGAGCATCAGGGCCAATCGCGGCCGGAGCGTGCGTTTGAACAGCAGACGATCAAGGTCGGGCGCGACCCGTCCGAATGTCTGGTCGTCTTCGATCAGACCGAATGGCCGATGGTCTCGCGCAGGCACGCCGAGATTCGCTTTAAGGACGGCGGCTATCTGCTGGTCGATACCAATTCGAGCTTCGGCACTTTTCTCAACGGCCAGAAGGTGACGGAGCCGGTCGCGCTCCAGCCCGGCGCGAGCATGCAGTTCGGCGCGGGCGGCCCGGTCGTGCGCGTCGCACGCATCGAGCAGGCGTCGGCCGCCCCGCCGCAGAACCTCGCGGAGCTGGAGACGCACCGCGACATCGCTCCCGCGCCGCCGCAGAAGAAAGAGCCGGTCGCCGCCGCTCCCCCTCCACCGCCGCCTAAGCAGGCCGCGCCGCCGCCGCCGCCACCCAAAGCCGCCCCACCTGCTTCGCCTCCTCCGCCGCCGCCTGCTGCGAAGAAGGCGACAGGCTCTTCCGTGCAGCCGACCATCGAACTGATGCGCTCGGCGACGGGCAAGATGGAGCGCGTCACCATCAGCGATAAAGAGATCGTGCTGCTCGGGCGCGACCCTTCGGTGGATGTCGTGATCGATGCAGACGCGGCGGTTGTCTCGCGCCGGCACGCGGAGATTCGCAGGCGCGACGGGCAGTGCGTGCTCTATGATCTCGGCAGCTTTAACGGCACGCTCATCAACGAGCAGCGCATCACCGCGCCGACGCCGCTCTACGACAACGACCGCATCCAGCTCGGCATGGGCGGCCCCATCCTGCGTTTCAGCGACCCTGCGCATCCGGCTCCGGCCGCCGGACAGATGCCCGCCGCACAGCGCGGCGTCAGCGGAGCCGTCCCGGTCGTCTCGACCGAACGCGCGCCCGAAGGCGCAGCCGTCGGGATGCACACGATGGTCATCAAGCCCGGCTCAGGCTCTTTGAATCAGCAGATGCCGCGCCCGCAGGAAGGCGGCCCGCAGCCGCAGCTCCTGATGCAGCTCGCCTTCAACGGCCGCCAGCAGCTCTCCATCGGCCGCGCGCCCGACAACGACATCCGCCTCGACGGCCTGCAAATCTCGAATCATCACGCGCGGCTCAGGCAGGACGGCAGCACTGTCTCCATCGAAGATGCCGGCTCGACCAACGGCGTCTACATCAACGGCACGCGCATCAGCGGCCGCCGCCCGATCCAGAATCAGGACATCGTCCAGATCGGCCCCTTCGTCCTGCAGGCCGACCCGCAACGCGGCGTCGCCATCTTCGACACGCGCTCGAAGACGCGCATCGACGTGATCGACATCACCAAAGAGGTCAAGAACCGTTCGGGCGGCGGGATGATAAAGCTCCTCGACGACGTGGACCTGACGATTCAGCCGAACGAGTTCGTCGGACTCCTGGGGCCTTCTGGCGCGGGCAAGTCAACCCTGATGGACTCTTTGAACGGCATGCGTCCGGCCTCCAGCGGCCACGTGCTGATCAATAACTTAGACCTTTACCAGCATCTCGATTCGCTCAAACAATCCATCGGCTACGTGCCGCAGGACGACATCATCCACCGCGAGCTGACGGTCTATCGCACGCTCTATTACGTCGCGCGCCTGCGTCTCTCGCGCGACGTGTCGACGGCGGAGATCGACCAGATCGTCAACGAAGTAATGGACGTGACGGGGCTCTCGGAAAGACGCGACGTGCCGGTCGGCCAGCTTTCGGGCGGACAGCGCAAGCGCGTCTCCATCGCCGTCGAGCTCATCACCAAGCCCTCCGTCATCTTCCTGGACGAGCCGACCTCCGGGCTCGACCCCGCGACCGAAGAGAAGATCATGCGTCTCTTCCGCCAGATCGCGGAGAGCGGGCGCACCGTCATCCTGACGACGCACGCGATGGAGAACGTGCGCCTCTTCGACAAGATCGTGGTCATGATGCGCGGCAAGCTCGTCTTTTACGGCGCGCCGCAGGAGGCTTTAGCACACGTCAAGGCCGACAGCTTCAAAGACCTTTACGATAAGCTCGAAGCTCCGATCGAGGAGCGCATCTCGAAGCTCCAGCCACTGGGGCCGGACGCGAGCCCGAAACAGAAGTCCGACTTCAAGCGCAGCAAGGAGCAGATCTCCGAAGAGGTTGCGGAGGAATGGAAGCGCCGTTTCCAGCAGACGCCGCAGTACCAGCGCAACATCGTCGAGCCCCTGAGCGGCCTCAAGCCGGACCAGCAGGTCGCGGCTCCCGCGCGTCGCCGCCCGACCGTGACCGATGCGCTCAGGCAATGGGCGACGCTCGCGCGCCGTTACATGGAAGTCCTCGGGCGCGACAAGTTCAACCTGCTGATCCTCTTCGCGCAGGCTCCGATTGTCGCAATCCTGACCTATCTCGTCGTCGGCGCAGACCAGCCGCGCGACTTTCCGTACTTCGTCCTCGCGCTCGTCTCGGTCTGGTTCGGCACTTCCGTCGCCGCGCGCGAGATCATACGCGAGCGCGCCGTCTACAACCGCGAGCGGATGGTCAATCTCGGCATCCTGCCGTACATCGGCTCAAAGCTCCTGGTGCTCTCTCTGATCGTGGGCTTCCAGTGCCTGCTGCTCTTCGGGACGCTCAAGCTCTTCGATCTCCTCGGGCTGATGAGCATGCCGGGCCACTTGATCGGCATTCCGCAGTTCATCGTCATGATCCTGACGGGCATGGTCGGAATTGCGCTCGGCCTCTTCGTCTCGGCCGTGGTCAAGACCTCCGAGATGGCGACGAGCCTCGTCCCGCTGATCCTGATTCCGCAGATTCTCTTTTCGGGTCTGGTCGGCGTGCCCAAAGGCTTTTCGGTCAAAGCCATCGGCGCGTTCATGCCTGCCACCTGGTCTTTCGACGAGATGAAGCGGCTCTCCGGCCTCGACACTTTGAAGGAAGAGGGCTCGGACGAGACGGGCGTCAACGAAGGTCTCGGCCTCTACAAGAAGATCGAGAAGGAGAACGACGCCATCATTGAGAAAGCCAAGAAGGACATCGACAAGTATCGCGCGGACGCCGACAGCGAGTCGAAGGACTATCAGAAGAAGATGGAGGATTATCAGAGCGACTTGCAACGCGGCGTCCAGTCCACCAAGCCGACCGCGCCCGAACTGGCCCAGCCTCCGCCCATCGGCGAAGCGCGCAAAGTGCCCTCAGACCTCAGCAAGTATATAGACTTCCTGCATCCGCTGGGCAACGTCGTGGTCAATCCCATCGTGCTCCTGATTATGTTCTTCGGACTCATCATCGGCACGATCATCGCCCTGCGCGCGCAGGACATAGGTTAGGACAAGGGTGAAGGATGAAAGGCATGCTGTTAAAGATTAATTGCTCGTGGTTGAGGAGCGTGCTTTTCATCCTGCTCCTGCTGTGTGCAGTGCAGGCGCAGCAATCTTTTCCTGCGCCGCCGGCAGACCGCGCGCAGATTTATCTGGTGAATGATGCGGGCGCGCTCGAAGCTTTGCCGTTCGAGGCTGGGACGACGCCGCTCAAGGCGTTGGCCGTGGCGGGAAGCGATAAGCGGAGCTACGTCGAGCTCAAAGGCACTGCGGCGGCGAAGTCCATCCGTGAGGCTCTGCCGCGCTTTTATCTGTTCGTGCCGGACGCAGCGGGCGCGCATCCGCCCTTTCTCGTCCGGCTCAGCGAGCGGCGCGGCGCGCGGCGCGTGACCGCGATGGCGCAGAAGGGCTTGCGTGGCTTCGCCATCGATTCCGAAGAGATCGTCAAGCCGCACTATCGCGTGCTCCAGCGTGCGGACGGCCTGCTCTACATGGAAATCAGCCCGCGCGAGTCGCTAACTCCCGGCGAATATGCGATTATCGGGGCAGACTTGCAGCGCATCGCGACGTTTCGCGTTGTCTCGGCGGCGAGCCCCTGAGTTCTGTCGAAGTAAAGGAATCATCATGAGTACATCACAGCCAACACGCACCGAGCGGAAAAAGTTCTGGACGACGACGCGCATCATTTTCACCTGCGCGGTCTTCGCCCTCGTCGCGGCCTTCGGCCTCTCCAGTTGCTCAAAGACCGCGAAAGTCAACAAGCCCATCGCCGGCATCGAGATGCCCGCGAGCGTGCTCAACGCGCAACTGAAAGATGTGGACGGCGCGCCGCTCAAGCTGGCCGACTACAACGGCAAGGTCGTCATCATCAACATGTGGGCGACGTGGTGCGGCCCGTGCCGGATCGAGACGCCGGAGCTGGTCGCCCTGAGCAAAGAGTACAAGTCGCGCGGCGTCGAGCTGATCGGCCTCACGACGCAGTCCAACGACCCGAGCGTCGATAAGATCAAGGATTTCCTGCGCGCGAATCAGGTGGAATACCGCACGGTCTACGATGACGGCTCTTTCGCAGGGCAGTTGACGCAGCTCACGCGCGCGCGCTCCGTCATCCCGCAAAGCTTCGTCGTCCGCGACGGCTATATCATCAAACACTTCGAGGGCTTTGACCCGCGCAGCACTCCGGCCAAGCTCCGCCAGGCCGTCGAGCAGGCCATCAACGATAAGGGCTAAAAGAGATTAGCCACAGAGCACACAGAGGGCACAGAGAAAATGTTATTTATTCTCTGTGCCCTCTGTGTGCTCTGTGGCTTTTAATTACTTCTCGTCTTCTGTTTCCTGTAAACCCTGCGCGACGCTCTCTTTGGCACGCTCTTCCAGCCTTTTCATCTCGGCCTCGACGCGCGATTCGACCTCGTCTATCGGCGCGGTCTCGCCCGTCTCTTCCTGCGTCACGATCTTCTCGTCTCTGGTATCCATTTGAATCCCGCCTCCCTCATCCCGTTTTTGCAGTGTGCCAGATGGTCGCACAGGGCTCGCGCGGCCGTCAAATTTGCTCCGCGCGCACGGCTTGTGCCATACTTGGCGTGCGCCAGGCTTAACGTTACACCAGCGGCCATCTCCCCGGCCCGTTGGTCCCTCAAATTATTTTCGGAGATATAAAGGATTCCCCCAATGCCCGAAGAGATCAGTCTTTTATTGCAGAACGGAGCAGATAGCATCGTGCGCGAGTGGACGAACAAAGTGGCGACGGACAGGCGTGTGAGCTCTGACGCGCATCTGACCTACCTGCAGCTCGTGGATCACGTCCCGCAAATCCTCGAAGATGTCAGGCGCGCACTCCTGCATGAGCCGGAGACGATACATCCCGCCATGGCCCAACAGCACGGACGGCTGAGGTGGAAGCAGGGCTATGAGCTGAAAGAGGTGGTGAGGGAATTGATGCTGCTGCGCACGACGCTGATGGAGTTCATCGAGCAGTATCGCGGCGCGCTGCAACACAAAAAAGCGGATCACCTGATGCAGGCTTATCGCCGGCTCAACGGCTTTATGGACGAGGAGTTGTACCGGACCATCGAAGCCTATCTCGAATCGGCCGAACAGGTGACCGTGTAAGATTTCAAAGAGCTTCTTTTCGACATCATGTGGCGTCAATCAAGATGTGTCTGCTTTATGCTCTTCATCACGCTCGCCGCGAGCGGATGGGGAGGCGTGCTGGCCGCAGCCTTCTCCTGCCTGCACGCCGCAGACGGCACGGCGTCTGAGCCGAGCGCCGCGATGGCGTCGGATCATGCCTGCTGCCGCGCCAGACACGCGCCGCCGCCCGCAGAGCATTCAGAGCATTGCGCCAACGCTTCTCAGGATGAAGCGATGGGCTCGATGCAGATGGACGCGGTCGAAGAGCAAAGCAAGGCTTCCTCCGCATCAGAACGGATCGAGGCTCTGCTGCAAACCGCTCCGCCCTGCGAGCATTGCCTGAGCCGTTCGGCTCCTGTGCCCGCGCCGGTCAATGCGCGCGAGCAGAACGGGGCCGGACGCGAAGCTTCCGTCCCAGCGCAAAGCGCGCGGAGCACCTTCCTTTACGCAGAGGCTTTCAAGCTTCCGGTTCTGCAACGGCTGGGCGCTCCGCCCGGCACGTCCACGCCCAGGCACATCCTCAACAGCATTTTTCTCATCTAGCAGCTCTCGAAATATTCTCAAACCAAAACTTGAGAACGAGCAGGCGTG
>JAFBAJ010000227.1 GCA_019247865.1 Acidobacteriota bacterium | reverse complement strand
CAACTCAAAAAAAGAATCTCACGCAAAGGCGCAAAGACGCAAAGAAAAGCTTAAATGCCTTTCTTTGCGTCTTTGCGCCTTTGCGTGAGACTGTTTTATCTCTGTTCCCTGACGCGCATCTCGTTGACGAGCACGGAGCGTCCTTTGGTGTCTGTGATGACGCGTGTGTTGCGTGGTGTGGAGAGCTGGCGGCGCTCTGCATCTGTCAATGCGCGCGGGAGCGCAGGATTGTTTGGCGCAGGCGTGCGCGTCTCGTCAGGGATTTGTGCTGGATATTCCGTTCCGTCCAGATAGGCGACAGCCGCGTAGGAGTTGTTGTGCAGGTAGCACTCGACGTTGGGAGCGAAGGCGGGCGTGAGGGCAATGCGCTCGCTCTGCGGGCAAGTGGGCGAAGCCAGCTCTCCCGTCTCCGGGTCTATCTCGACGGTCACGATGCCGTCTGGGCGCGCAAAGCTTTCGCCGCCCAGCTCCGGCCGCAGCTCAACCGCGCCCTTGACGAACTCCGTCCACGCGGGCAGCGCCGCTTCGGCTCCGGTCAAACCGAGCTGCTTGTTATCATCAAAGCCGATCCACACGGCGACGACCATGTGCGGCGTGTAGCCGACGAACCAGCCGTCGCGCGACGTGCCGGTCTTGCCCGCAATCGCCGTCCGCCTGACCGAGCCGCGCGCAGCACGCGCCGTCCCGTGATCGATCACGTCCGAGAGCATGTCCGTAATCATGTAGGCGGTCGTCGGGTCAACGACTTTGCGCGTGCGCGGCGCTTCGTTGATGAGATTGATGCCGCCCGCATCCGTCACGCGCGCGATGACGTTCGGCTCGACGCGCACACCGGCGTTGGCAAAGGCCGTGTAAGCGGAAGCGAGCGCGAGCGGCGTCGCTTCGGTCGTGCCGAGCGCGAGAGCCGGATACGCCTGCGGCTTGGGCAGTCCGAAATTCTCCGCGTAACGCGCGACGCGGCTGAGTCCAGTACGCATCGCCACATCCACCGTCACCACGTTCAGAGATTTGACGAGCGCGGTTCTCATCATCACGTTCTGCATCGAATAGCCGCCGCCGTAATTCGCCGGACGATATTTGGCTTTCCGGTCGTAGATGAATTCCTGCGGCGCGTCCGCGTACATCGAAACCGGCGAGAGCCCGCTTTCGAGCGCGGCGGCATAGACGAAGGGCTTGAAGACAGAGCCGGGCTGGCGCAGCGCGTCCGTCGCGCGATTGAGCTGCGTCTCTTCATAGCCGCGACCTCCGACCATCGCCAGCACGTCGCCCGTCTGCGGGTCGAGCGCGACGAGCGCGGCCTGCGGCTTCGCGTCACGATTCTTATAAGCTTTGTCCAGCCGCTCCAACTGCTTCTTCAGGGCCGCTTCGGCGAGCTGCTGCAAGTCCAGATCGATTGTCGTGTAGATGCGTGTGCCGCGCTCGTCCGCGCGGTCGCTCGACGCGAGGCGCGCTTCGACGACGCGGTTGACGTAATCGATAAAATACGGCGCGGTCGCCTCGCCTTCATCATTCAGGGGCGCGACCGCGAGCTGCTCTGCGCTCGCCGCGTCGGCCTGCTCTTTGTTGATCACGCCGTCGCGCAACATGGCCGCGATGACCGTGTTGCGCCGCGCGGTCGCTTCTTCCGTGTGACGATCCGGCGCGTAGCGATTGGGGCTCTGAATCATCCCTGCTAGAAGGGCGGATTCGGCGAGCGTCAGCTCCTTGAGCTCCTTGCCGAAATAGATGTGAGCGGCCTGCGCCACGCCGCGCACGCCGATGCTGCCGCGCTGCCCCAGGTAAATCTCGTTACAGTAGAGCGCGAAGATGTCTTCCTTCGAGAGCCGCCGTTCGAGCGTGAAGGCGAGCATCGCCTCTGCGAACTTGCGCTTGAAAGTTCTTTCGGGTGACAGATAGGTGTTCTTGACGAGCTGCTGCGTGATGGTCGAGCCGCCCTGTCCGAGTTCGTCGTCGCCGACGTTGCGCAGGATGGCGCGTCCGATGCCTAAGAGGTCTAGGCCGCGATGCTCGAAGAAGCGCCGGTCCTCGGTCGAGAGAATCGCATGCACGAGCGTCTGCGGAATCTCGTTGTATGAGAGCGAAGCACGCGTGCCCGTCTTCATCGCAGCATCATTGGTCAGGACTTCCGGCTCCAGGGTGTAAGACTCAAGCGTCACGCCGTCGCCCGTCAGCTCGTTGATGCGACTTTTCTTATCAAAGCCGACATGCACCAGATGCGTTAAGGCTCCGGAAGCGCGCGGCCGAATCTCGACGAAATTTTCCTGCGCGGTAAAGCTGCCGTTCCAGACATCGCTCGCGCCCGTTTCGATGTAGCCAGCGCGCCTTAACAGCTCGACCAGACCGTCACGCGTGAGCGATTGTCCGGCTCTGAGCGTACGCGGCGCGGCGTAGATTCCGGCGCGGCTCGTCAGATATCCGCTCGCGAGTCGCGCGTCGACGATCTTTGAATATGAGACGTAAGAGAAGATCAGGAACGTGATGACCGTTCCGAACGCGATGACGCAGGCGGCGATGGTGCCGTGCAGAATGAGACGGCGTTTGCGGAGAGCTGCGGCGCGGGCTCCGTCCATGAAGACCTGGCGCGCGGCTTTGACGAGATGCGTCCGCTTTTTTTCGACGATGGATGTGACTTCGATAGCCATGCGTACCTCGACTGCGGACGCACGGCTGTTCTTTGACAGACCGGCGCGCCTACGTGGGCGATCCCTTTTGCTTGTGCTCTTTCAATAAACTCTCAATCGGTCGCAAATTCTTCACTCAGCGCCCCGAAATCATCAGGGGCTGCGCCTGCGAGGCCTGATTCGCGTCGCCACTCGCCCATTGCGAGATGACCGCCGTCGAGACGGCCAGCGTAATCAGAATCATAATGATCGCGGCCAGTTCGGCGAAACTATTAGCCAGCTCTTTCATTATCCCGTTCCCCTCTTATTAAATCTTTTTACTCGGGAAGAGTACTTCGCAAACGCTCTTTCGCAAGGTGCATGCCGCATCCCGCAGCAGTCCAGTGGATGAGAGCTAAACTGTAACAGCTTCGGGGTTTAGATGGATTAGCGGAAAGAGCTAAGGGAAGCTTTCGAGAAGCGCTGTGTCTTATTACCGAACGCGCTCCGGCGGATTTGAGCGATGAAAGCTGTTCAGAAAGAGTACGAGTTTCACGCAAAGGCGCAAAGACGCAAAGAAAAGCTTAACCGTTTTCCTTTGCGTCTTTGCGCCTTTGCGTGAAACTTTCTTATCGCTGCGACGAGAGCCGCCTGCGGGTGGGTGTTTGCTCGCGGCGACGGCGCAGGAATTGGAACCACTTGCCGGAGGGCGCGGGCGCGGGCCGGATGATTTCCCGGATGTGCTCCAGCATCTCTTGCGCGGCCTCTTCGCCCGCTTTGATCAGCTCGGACGCACGCGCCATCTCGTCCCAGCGGATGTGGCCGACCTTAGGGCGGATAGCGATGTCTGCGTCCATCAGTTGGAGCGAAGAGACCGTGCGTTGCACGACCATCATGGATTGCAGGAGGATGCCGATGGCCGAATGCGGCGGGCTCAGGAAAGTCGCGCCTTCGGCGTTGACATCGACGGCGAGCACCACGTCCGCGCCGAGGTGGCGCGCAGCCCGCGTCGGAATATTCGCCACGAGTCCTCCGTCAACCAGTTGCCGCCCTTCGGCGTCGGTCACGGGCACGTACCATCCCGGAATGCAGCAGCTCGCGCGGATCGCAAAGGCGATATCGCCTTCGTCCTTCATGATGACGGGCTCGCCCGTGTGCAGGTCTGTGGCGACGGCCGCGAAGGGAATCCGCAGCTCTTCAAAACGCGTGATGGGAAAGCGCGCGCGGATAAACTCTTCCATTCGCGCGCTCGACTGCACGCCGAGCCGCGAGAGCGTCATCCGTCCCACGTCGCGCCAACGCAAAGAGCGACTGATCTCTTCGATCTCGTCGAGCGACATCCCGGCGGCGAGCGCACCCCCGACGAGCGCGCCCGCCGAAGTGCCCGCGATGAAGTCTATCGGCACACACGCTTCCAGCAGCACGCGCAACACGCCGACGTGCGCCATCCCGCGCGCCGCCCCGCCCGACAGCGCGAGCCCCACACGAGGTCTGACAGCTTGAGAATCTTTGCGGGACATAAGAACAGTAGTCAGGAGCCAGGAGTCAGGAGCCAGTAGAAAAGCATGCGTGTTTTTATGCTGACTACTGACTACTGGCTCCTGTCTTTACACTGGATTCAGAATTGTGATCTCGGCGCTTTCGCGTGCGCTTTCGATGAAGGCGTCTGTGTCGGCTTCGATCTTGCTCTCGGTCAGAGTGTGTTCGATGTCTGCGCGCGCCTCTTCGAGCGTGGGCACGATGCGGCCGGGCGCGTTCCGGCGAAAGCGCGGGACGTAGGCGTCGCGGTAATAATCCGCGACCTCCTGCGGCGTGACGACGACGAAGGAGCGAAAACGAAAGTCCAGATATTTCTCGATGACCAGACGCTGCCGCACGATCTCGCGGATCTGCTCAGTGGTCAGGCCGACCGCGTCGGCGCGCCGCTTGAACTCGGCGGGCGAGGGAAAGTTGCTCAACAGCACGCCGAGCGCGTCGCCGATCTCTTTGTCGGTCGGCGCAATCGTCGGCAGCTTGTCCGCTTCCTGAAAGATCAGCCGCTGGTTGATGAGCAGATTGAGGACGCGATTAAGCTCCGCCGAGCTTGGATTTTCAATCGGCGTGTCCGGCTGCAGGGCGATCTGCCAGAGGAGGTCTGAGTAGGTGATGAGGTCTGCGCGCGCGCCGCTGTCCACGGTCGCGACCATCTTGTCCACTACCTTCTGCGCCTGCACGCTCAGGCACAGACACAGAACCAGAATCCCAGGACCCGCGAGCCGTAATGCTTTGTACATCATCCCTCTCATGCTATCAAAAAATCAGAACGATTGCGTAAAGCGGAAATGGAGCTGCCCGCGCTTGGGACGGAAGACGGAGATGCTGGTGTCGCCCTGCGGAATCAGAAACTCCGGCGGGTTGAGCAGGTAGCCGTAGTCCACCGAGAGCGCGCCGCCAATCGGCGTCTTGATCCTGATGCCGAGCCCGGTCGTGTGCGTCCAGTGCGAGCGCAGGTTCGCGGTCGTCGTGTTGGCGACCTGTGCATCGTTTCTCCCGAAGAGATCGCCGACGCGCCGAAAGACGTTGCCGCCGTCGTAAAACGGCACGACCTGAAAAGCTTTTGTCAGCGGGATCCGCGCTTCCAGATTCAACACGGCCATCGCGTTGCCGCCGAGCGGAACGGTGAAGGGATTGAGGTCAACCGGATCGCCGTTGGGCTTGCGGAACGTGGCCGCGGCGCAGCGCCCGGTCACAGGATTGACCAGCAACGTCGTCTCTCCCGGACAGATCACGAGGCGCGGCCCGGCCTCTTCAAAGCTGAATCCGCGCAGCGTCGTCGAGCCGCCGGTAAAGAATCGCTCGCTGATCGGCAGCGCCTCATCCGTTTCGTCAACCACGCCGTTGCCGTCGCGGTCGCGCGCGTTGAAGACGTTCGCCAGTCCCAGCGTCAGATTCCCCGCGAGCACAGTCCCGCGCGCCTTCTTCACCTGGTAGTAACGCCTGTAGGTCGCCTGCAGCTTGTTGAAAGAGATGTTGCCGCCCAGTTGCCTCAGCGCGAGCGAGTAGTCCAGCGAGAGAAAGTCTCCCCCGGTCGCATCGGTCGAGCTGTACTCGCAACGCTCCAGAGTGCCGTTGCTGTTCATTTGCAGCAGCCTGCTGTTCTCGCCGCACTTCTCGCGCGTGTCGCGCACGAAGGCCGCGCCCAGACGCGAGAGCCGCACGACTCTGTCGGGCTGCAGGATCGGCTGGATGAGCAGGCTGTCCAGATGAAAGAGGCGCACGTCTTCATACGAGTAACGGAGGAAAGCTATGCTCCGCGTCTTATGGCTGATGACGCGCTGCGTCTCGATGTTGAAGATAAAGCGATTGATCGTCGGCTCGCCCGTCGGGTTGCCGAAGACATCAATCGGATTGCCGTTCTCGTCGAGCCGCTGGACGACGCCGAACGCGCCCTTGTCAATCGTCGAGCGGAAGAAGCGCGTGATCGTGCTGTCGCGCGTGTACTGCGCAGAGATGGTCAGCGGCGCGAATTCGCCCAGGCCGTAGGCGCGCCAACGCGGGTCGAAATATTCGAGCCGGACGGTCTGTTGCCGCTTGCTCCCGCGCACGCGCAGGGCTCCCTGTCTGAGCTGGCCGAAGAGATTGACGTTGCGCAGGTCGACGAAGCCGAGCGGCCCGTTGTCGGTCGAAAATCCGCCGCCGTAGCTCAGGATGCGCGGCTTGAGCTCCTCGACATCGATCACCACGTCGCGCTTCTTGAAACCGGAAGCCGTCTCGCCCGCGGGCTCCGTGCGGATGATGACCTGACGAAACGCATCGGTCGAGTACAGGACGCGCTCTGCTTCGGCGATGTCTGCGGCGCGCAGGACTTCGCCCTCCTTGAGCGGAATCGCCTCGACAATCGCTTCTCTTTTCGTCAGCACGTCGCCGTTGACGATGAGGCGATTGATAAAGACCTTGTCGCCTTCGTTCCTGACGGTGTAGACGACACGCACCTGCTCTTCGTGCTTGCCGTCGGGCAGAATCTTGTCTGGCAGCGCGACGATAGAGAAGTCCAGCTGCGCGTCGATGTAGCCGTTGCGCGCGTAGAGATTGAGCATCCGGTCCGCGTCGGCTCTGGCGAGCGAGCGCGAGAAGGGCCCGCCCGTCACCGCCTGTATCTCGTTGCGCAGCTGCGCCTCCGTGTAGATCTGATTGCCGCGCACCTCGACGCCGGTGATGCGCGTCAGCGGCCCTTCATCGGCGACGAACGTGATGATTAAATTTTCGCCTTCGAGCGAGACGCCCTGCCGCACGGAGACGGTCGCCCGGCGATAGCCGATGTCGCGCAGGCGAGATTCGATAAAACGACGATCATCGTCCAGCGCCTCGTTGCTCGTGATGCCGCGTCCGTAGCCGAGGTATGGAATGATGCCGAGCGCGTTGGCCTTCTGCGTGCGCAGCTCGTCGGACAGCTCTTCGATGGTCAGCCGGTCGGTGCCTTCGAGCCGGATGTCAGTGAGCTTGAAGCGGCGGCCGCGCTCGACGTTGTACGTGATGTTGATGGTGTGCGAGGTCAGCTCCGCAGGATTGAGCGCGCGGCACATGTCGGGCGTCCCGTTCTGCTCTACGTCGGTCGGGAGGGGCGGCGTGACCGTGCACGAGGCTTCGACCCGCGCGAAGAAATAGCCGTCGCTTTGCAGCCGGTTGCGCAGACGACGCTCGCCCTCGACGACGGCCGAATAGTCTATGCTGCCCTCGCGCTTGATGGGCAACAGCTCGCGCGTCTCTTTCTCTTTGATCTTGAGATCGGGCGGCAGCGTGACTTCGACCTTAGGGCCGACGCCGCCCGTGACGTTGATCGTGATCTGGTTGGCGGCGGAATCGAGCGAGACCTGCGCGTCGTCGAGCTGCGGCGCGAGATAGCCGAGCGCGATGATGGCGCGACGGATGCGCGCGAGGTCTTCGGAGAGCGCGGCGCGCGTGAACGGCGAGCCGGGTTGCAGCGTGAGCGACGGGCGCAACGCGGCCGAGTTGAAGCCTTTGACATCGATGTTGAAAGCGGCGACGTGCGCCTGCACGCCCGGCCTGACGTGATAGATGATGGTGGCGCGCGTGCCGCTCGCGTCGAGCTGCGTCGAGAACTCGACCTCGGCGGCGTAGAACCCGCGGTCGCGCAGGTAAGCTTGGATCAGATCGGCGTTCGTCTTCAGCGCCTGCTCCGTGACGCGTGCGCCGGGCTCCAGCATGTTGAGCCGCCCGCGCAATTCGTCCTCGGAGAT
>JAFBAJ010000168.1 GCA_019247865.1 Acidobacteriota bacterium | reverse complement strand
TCTTGCAGCGCGGGCGGGATCGTGTGGAGCACGTTCGCCGTGGCGATGAAGAAGACCTTCGAGAGATCGTATTCAACGTCGAGGTAGTGATCCTGAAACGTGTTGTTCTGCTCCGGGTCCAAGACTTCGAGTAGAGCCGAGGACGGGTCGCCGCGAAAATCCGCGCCGAGCTTGTCCACTTCGTCGAGCAGGATCAAAGGATTGACCGTTCCGGCCTTCTTCATCATCTGTATGATCTGGCCGGGCAGCGCGCCGATGTAGGTGCGGCGGTGGCCGCGTATCTCGGCTTCGTCACGCACGCCGCCCAGAGAGAGGCGCACGAATTTTCTTCCGGTCGCGCGGGCGATGGATTTGCCCAAAGAGGTCTTGCCGACTCCCGGCGGGCCGACGAAGCAGAGAATCGAGCCCTTAGGATTTTTGACGAGCTGGCGCACGGCTAAGTGTTCGAGGATGCGCTCCTTGATCTTCTCAAGCCCGAAGTGATCTTCGTTCAGCACGTCCTCGGCCTTGTTGAGGTCTTTGATCTCCTTCGACTTCTGCTTCCACGGCACGTTGACGAGCCAGTCGATGTAGGTGCGCGAGACTGTGCCTTCGGCGGACATCGGCGGCATGGCTTCGAGGCGATGCAGCTCCTGCATGGCCTTCTCTTTGGCCTCCTCGGTCATGCCCGCCTCTTCGATCTTCTTCTTGAGGTCTTCGAGCTCGGCCTTCTCGTCCTTGCGTCCCAGCTCCTTGTGGATCGCCTTGATCTGCTCGTTGAGGTAATACTCTTTCTGCGCCTTCTCCATCTGCCGCTTGACGCGCGTCTGGATGGTGCGGTCGAGCTGCCGTTTTTCAAGCTCGCCTTCGAGAAGCTCGATCAGGCGTTGCAGGCGCGCCTGCGTCGAGAAGATTTCCAGCAGCCCCTGTTTGTCTTCGACCGAGATGCGGAGCTGCGAAGCGAGCGCGTCGGCGAGATGCGAAGGGTCCTGGTTGCGGAGCGCAGTCTGGAGCGCGTCCGTCTGCGCGTCGGGCGCGAGGCGCATGTGCTGCTCGACGAGCGTGTTGATGCGCTGGATCAGAGCGTCCACGCGCGTGCCCGTCTCGTTGACCACAGGGGCGCGGCGGACGAGGGCCGTGAAGGCTCCGTTGTTGTTCTCGACGCGAACGGTGGTGGCGCGCTCGCGGCCTTCGACGACGACCTTGATCTGGCCGTTGTCCTGCTTCTGCGATTGCAGAATGCGGCCGAGCGTTCCCACCATGTAGATCTGATCTGGCGTCGGCTCGTCCACGCTCGCGTCGTGCTGCGTGGCGAGAAAGATCGTGCGGTCGGTGGCTAGCGCCTCTTCGAGCGCGCGCACGGAGCCGGGGCGTCCGATCTTGAAAGCGACCTTAGTAAAAGGGAAGATCACGACATCGCGGATGGGAACCATCGGGTAGCGCGCGATATCTGTTGGGGTGCGGTCAGAATATTCTTCCATTGCTTTATTTTGCTCTTTCGCCAAAAACTGCAACCTGCTAAAAGGGGCGAGCCGCCACAAACGCCGCCTCGCCCTTTCGGTTCCAAGAACCGACTTAATTGTAGAACATTTCGCGCGCCCGCGCTACTGAGTAGTTAAAATTAGCAGATAAAGGCTTTATAGTTTGTCCAGTTCTTGCAGAGCGGCCTGCACTTCTTCCAGAACCTTACGGTCAACTTCCGGGAGCGCGCCTCTGGCCTGAACTTGCAACTCCAGCTCCAACGCCTGACGATAATGTTCCTTCGCCTCTCGCAAATGATCCCGGCGAAGTTGTCCGGCCGTGATTTTGACCAGGTCGGCATGGACCCAGGCGATGTTCCTGTGTCCGACCGCGACCTCGCGCAGGGCGAGCGTGTTGGCGGCATCGTCCCTGATCTTCTTTTCAAACAGCAGCAGGCTCTTTTGATAGGCGGCGAGCGAGCCGGTCAGATCGTGCCCCTTGTATTTCGCGTCGCCAATTCTTTTATAAACCAGGCTCAGGTCGCGGTCATAGCCGCGATTCTGCGCGTCACGTTCCTGTAGCTCGGATAAAATCGCCAAAGCCTGTTCCAGATAAGCGAGCGCCTCCGCAGGCTTCCCCAGATAGGAGGCCGTCACGCCAAGCCGCGAAAAAGTTTTGGACAAATTATGGCGCGCCTGCACGTTGGCGCGGTCGAGAGCGATGGTCTCTTCGACGACCTGGCGAGCTTTGACCAGCAACTCGAATGCCTTCGCGTCGTTGAGCTCCTCGTAAATGCTGCTTGCTAACTGGTAAGTCCTCCACAGGTCTTGTCTGAGATTCGTGTCGCCCGGGCTGCGCGCGACGAGCGATTCGGCGATTTCCACGCCGCGCGCGATCTCGGCTTCGGCTTCCGCCTGCCGGCTCTCCCACGACAGCGCGATGCCCAACAGGATGCGTCCCCGCGCGAGTATCCGCAAGGTTTCCGTCTCATTCGGATTCGCCCGGCGCAACTCTTCGATCCGATTCACAGCAGGTTGCAGGAGCGGGATCGTCTCGGCGTATCGGCCGCTGTCCGCGTAGCCCGAAGCGTATTCAGTCTGCGTTTCGAGAAATGCCCTTTGCAGTTCGAGCGAGCTCGGATTTTCGGCGATCAAGCCTTCGTAAATTTTCAGTGCTTCCCTGACATCTCTGAATCCGCCTTCGACATCGCTCTGTTCCGGCCGCCTGATGCTGAGCAGGCGCAGATTATCCGCCAGCAGCCGCCGGTTTTCCGCGTCGCCCGGATCTCTGCTTAAAAGCTGCCGCCGTATCGCTTGCGCTTTTTCCAGACTCGCAATCGCGCTGCGAAAATCGCTCAGGCTTGGCTTGCGCGAATCGCCTTGCAGGCTTCCGATCTTTTCGT
>JAFBAJ010000140.1 GCA_019247865.1 Acidobacteriota bacterium | reverse complement strand
GAGCAGGATGCCGTGCTCGTCGCAGATGCGGCGCAAGCCATCCAGAAACTCCTGCGGCGCTGGGACGTATCCGCCCTCGCCCTGCACGACCTCGACGACGATGGCCGCGACCTCTTCGGGCGGCGTCGTGGTCTTGAAGAGGCGGTTCTCGATCCAGTCGAGCGAGGCGCGGCTGGCCTCCGCTGCATCCGTGCGCTCGCCCGTCAGGGGATGGCGGAAGACGTTCGGATAAGGCACGTGCGTCACGTCGAGCGCCTGACGATGAAAGCCCTTGCGCTGCGCCGGCTTCGATGAGGTCAGCGAGAGCGAGCCGAGCGTGCGCCCGTGAAAGCTATTGAAGAAGGCGATGAACTTCTGCCTTCCGGTCGCGTGCATTGCGAGCTTCAAAGCAGTCTCGATGGCTTCGGTTCCGCTGTTGGCGAAGTGCGTGCGCGTCGGGCTCTCGACGGGCGTAAGCTCGTCCAGCTTGCGCGCGAGGTCCGGCATCTGCTTGTAATAATAGTCCGTGCCGCACATGTGTATGAGGCGTGCGGCCTGCTCCTGAATCGCGCGCACGACCTCCGGGTGGCAATGCCCGGTCGAGCAGACGGCGACGCCCGCGTTGCAGTCTAAAAAGATATTGCCGTCCACGTCTTCGACCCAGACGCCCTCGCCGCGCTCTGCGACGAGCTGCCAGTGCGGGCGCGGGTAGGACGGGGTCACAAACTGTTGATCTGCCTGAACGATCTCCAGGCCCTTAGGGCCGGGCAGGGCGGTCTTGATCTCGGGTCTCTTGGGCGGTGCAATCGTAGACATAACTCTTCTCCTTTAAATGAAAAGCGATGGATAGCGGTTGATTGTTTAAGGTGCGCTGTGCTTCGAGCAGGAGAAGGCTAGTCCGCGAAGAGATTCGCGCGACTGTCAACGGGACGGAAATGTAAGTTGCAGAACTGCATGATTAAACTTGAGATTTTCTTTTTTTGCGTCTTTGCGTGAAACGTTGAGATTTCGCGCAAAGACGCAAAGGAAAGACTAAAGGACGAGCAATCTTAGCACGCTCATCAACGTCTCTTCCAGCGGACGCCGTCTTTGGTGTCTTCGAGCGTGATGCCCTGCGCGGCGAGCTCCTGGCGAATCTCGTCCGCGCGTGCAAAGTCGCGGCGGCGGCGCGCTTCCTGCCGCTCGTCGATGAGCGTCTGCACCTCCGCGTCGAGCATCACGGCCTCCTGCTGGCTGCCGAAGATATTGAGCACGGAATCGAAGCGCGCCAGCAGCTCCAGCAGCTCGCGCTTGTTCTCTTCGCGCAGCGTATGGCAGGCGATGGCCGTATTGACCTCGCGCGCGAGGTTATGAATCGCCGCGAAGGCGACGGAAGTGTTGAGGTCATCGTCGAGACCGCCCTCGAACTCTTTGAGCGCGCGCGCAGCCGCTTCATGAAGCTGCGGGTCGCTGCCCGGCTCCGTTCGCACTTCCGTCAGGCGCGCGTGAAAATCGCGCAGGCCGAGCACGGCCTTCTCGGCTCCTCGCAACGCCTCGAAAGTGAAGTTGAGCTGCTTGCTGTACGGCACGCTCAGGAGGAAATAGCGGACGGCGACCGGCGCGAAACCCTGCTCGACCAGGTCGCGGAAGGTGTAGTAGTTGCCCTTCGACTTCGACATCGACTCGCCGTTGACTTTCAAATGCTCGTAGTGAATCCAGTAGCGCGCGAACGGCACGACGCCGGTCGCGCCCTCGCTCTGCGCGATCTCGTTCTCGTGATGCGGAAAAATTAGATCGATCCCGCCTGCGTGGATGTCGAACGACTGGCCCAGATATTTCATCGACATCGCGGAGCATTCGATGTGCCAGCCGGGACGGCCGCGACCGAGGCGCGTGTCCCAGGCGGGCTCGTCCGGCGACTCCGCAGCCTTCCAGAGCGCAAAGTCGCGCGCGTCCTCCTTCTCGTACTTGTCCGTATCGACGCGCTCGGACGCGCCCGCGATGTTGCCCGCGAAATTTATCTTCGAGAGCTTGCCGTATTCCGGAAACGAAGTGATGCGGTAATAGACCGAGCCTTCGGATTCGTAGGCGTGGCCGCGCTCGCGCAACTGCTCGATCAGCTCGACCATCTCCGTGATGTGGCGCGTCGCGCGCGGCACGATGTCGGGACGGTTGACGCCGAGGTCGTCCGCGTCCTGCCACAGCGCGTCGATATATTTGGCCGTGTACTCGTCGATGGTCACACCGGCCTTCTGCGAGAGCGCGATGATGCGGTCTTCGACATCCGTGATGTTCATCACGTGCGTCACAGAGTAGCCCTGATAACGCAGGTAGCGGCTCAGCAAGTCCGTCGCCAGCATCGAGCGAAAGTTGCCGATGTGCCCGAAGTCCCAGACGGTCGGGCCGCAGTAGTAAAGGCTCACCTCGCCCTCGCGCATCGGGCGAAACTCCTCGACCTGGCCGGAAAGTGTGTTGCGAAATTTGAGCATCTGTTTATCTTCAACCTCTGACAAAGTGCGTTGAATGATGCTGTGTACGAAGGGTGATAGTCAAATAGTTTCAACTACCCGGCGCTTCAGAAATGAGAGAAGCCGGCGGGTCTTAAAAGAGAGAGGCTGTCGCCGCGCCGCAGCGTGATGCCGTCTGCGGCCTGCGTCACGTCGCCGATGTAAGTGATGTGCACGCCGTCCAGCACTGTTGGAAGACGTTTGAGGTGGCGCGGGTTGACGGTAAAGAGAAGCTCGAAATCTTCGCCTCCGTGGAGGGCGAAAGATAAAGGTTCGTCCGGTAGAGAAGGATCAAAAGGAATGCGTTCGGCGACAAGCCGTGCGCCGACACTGCTCTCCGCGCAGAGATGCGCGAGGTCGGACGAGAGGCCGTCGCTGACATCTATCATCGCCGTCACGAGCCGCTCTTCTCCGAGGAGCGCGCCCCAGCTCACACGCGGCTCCGGCCGCAGATGCCGGAGCAGGAGATGCTCGACGGCGCGCTCTCCGCGCGAACGAGCTTTGCGGCGCGTCAAACGCTCGCCCTGCTCCAATAA
>JAFBAJ010000129.1 GCA_019247865.1 Acidobacteriota bacterium | reverse complement strand
GCTCAAGCCCGATCTGGTCGCGCCGGGCAACCGCCTCGTCGGCAGCGAGCCGAGCGTGCGCGGTAAGCTCTCGCAGGATCATCCTGAGATCGAGGTCTCGCCGGGCATGATGCAGCTCAGCGGAACTTCGATGGCGGCTCCGGTCGTCGCCGGTGCAGCGGCGCTGCTCGTGCAGCGCAACCCGGGGCTGACGCCGCAGATGGTGCGCGCCATCCTCCAGTTCACGGCCCAGCCGATCCGCAACACGGATGTCGCAACGCAGGGCGCGGGGATCTTGAACATTGATGCCGCCGTCAGGCTCGCCGGCGCGCTCATCAGCAACGTCGGCACGGCCGAAGTCGGCGCGAACATCCTGAGCGGCGCGATGCCGCCCGCGACGATCAATGTCAGCGGCGAGAACTCGACGCGCGGCGGCGTGGTCTTCTACAACTCTTACAACATCTTCGGCGGCGACGAGCTGTTCCGCAAGATGCAGTTCCCGTATCAGACGAAAGCCCTCTGGTACAACTATCGCCTGTATCAGCCAATCGACATCACGAGCTACACCGGCAGTTCGCCGTCGGCCGTCCTGACGCCCGGCGTCAAGTCTCTGCTCTACACGGTGCTCTATAACGGCGGCACGCTCAACAACACGACGAGCGGCGTCTCGCTCTCGCAGGGCGTGACTCTGACGCAGGGCATCACCCTGTCGGAAGGCATTACGCTGAGCGAGGGCATCACGATGAGCGAAGGCATCACGATGAGCGAAGGCGTCACGGTGCTCGAAGGCATCACGATGAGCGAAGGCATTACGATGAGCGAGAACATCGTCTTCAGCAACGCGCTGACGACGGAGATTAACGGCGAGCCGGAATAAAAAGTCTCAAGTCTCAGGTCTCAAGTCCCAGGTCAGCGGACTTGAGACCTGGGACTTGAGACCTGAGACTTAGACAGCCCCACACCTCAAGACTCCACACTTTCAGTAGCGAACGGAGAGGCGGCGAGTGAAATTCATCGACATGTCAGATTACAACTATGCGGCCAAGACCTATTGGTTCGTGATGGTTGCTGCCGGATTGGTGACGGGCGCGTGGGGCTTCTACCATTGTCTCTCTTTTAGTCTCGTCGAGTGGGGAGAGTTCGTCGCGCTCCTGACCCTCGTGCTCATCACCAGCTCCTATCCGATTCGCATCCCGAACACGACGGCCAGCATCACGGCCGGAGACACCTTTACTTTTCTGAGCGTGCTGATGCTCGGCGTCCCGGCGGCGATTCTGCTGGGCGTGGCCGATTCCTTAGTCAGCTCGCACCGCACGACGCGGCGCATGACGAGCTGGATCGGCGCGCCAGCGATGATGGCTGTCTCGGTCTTTATCTCCGGGCACTCCTTCTATCTGACGCTCTTCGCTTACGCGCGCGTCCAGACCGTGCCGCTCGGTCTCTCTCCCGAAGTGCGTACGGCGCATCTGCTGGTCGCGCTCGCGGTGATGACCATCCTGCAATATTTTCTGAACGGCCTGACGGTGGCGACGATGTGCGCGCTGAAGAACCGCCGTTCGATCTGGCGTTTCTGGCGCGACGGCTACCTGTGGACTTCCTGGACTTTCTTTGCGGCGGCGATTGCGGCGGCGGTGGTCTATGCTTCGATCACGACCTTCGGCTTTCTCTACGTGCTGCTGAGCGTGCCGGTCATCGCGCTGACCTACGCGACTTATAAGATCTATTTCGAGCGTGTGGCCGAGAAGACGCGCGAAGCGTCCGAGATGAGCCGCATCCACCTCGCTACTGTGGAAGCGCTGGCGACGGCGATTGACGCCAAAGACCAGACGACGCATTGCCACGTCCGCCGCGTGCAGGTCTACGCCGCCGGGATGGGCAAGATTTTCGGCCTCCCGGACAGCGAGATACAGGCTTTGAAGGCTGGCGCGCTCCTGCACGACATCGGCAAGCTCGCCGTGCCCGATCACATTTTGAACAAACCCGGCCGCCTCTCCGCCGCCGAGTTCGAGAAGATGAAAGTCCACACGACCGTCGGCGCAGAGATCCTGAGCCGCGTCGAGTTTCCGTATCCGGTCGTGCCCATCGTGCGCCATCATCACGAGCAGTGGAACGGTCTCGGTTATCCGGACGGCCTGCGCGGCGAAGAGATTCCGATGACGGCGCGCATCCTGGCCGTCGTGGACAGCTTCGATTCGGTGCGCGAAGACCGCCCCTATCGCCCCGGCATGACGCGCGACGAAGCGAGCGCGCTTCTCCTGCGCGGCGCGGGCGTGACCTACGACCCTAAGATCGTGGATACGTTTCTCAAGCACCTGCCGCGTTTCGAGACGGAGATCGCCGCGCTCGGCCTGGACCAGCACAGCATGGCGGAAGACGGCCTGGGGACGCGCGCGCTGAGCGAGAACAGTCTCTCGCCGAATCGCGCGAGCTCGCCCGACTATCTCGATCAGATCAAGAACGCGCACCGCGAGGTCTACGCGCTCTACGAGATCGCGCGTACCTTCGGCTCGTCGCTCGACATCAAGGACACGCTCTCGATCATCGTCAACAAGGTCGGACACATCGTGCCGTTCGACACCTGCGTGGTCTACCTGCACGACGAGTTGAAGGGTTACGCGGAGGCTGCGCACGTCGCGGGCCGGAACTCGGACATCCTGCACGGTCGCTGCATCGCGCCGGGCGAAGGCGTGACGGGCTTCGCGCTCGCCAATCGCCGCTCGATCAACCGCATCGACCCGACGCTCGATTTCGCGGGCGTGCATCTCTCGCCCGGAAGCCGTTACCGCGCGATGGCCGCGCTGCCGCTCGTCAAGGACGACCGCCTGCTCGGAGCCCTGTCGGTCTACTCTTCGGAGCTGACGAACTACACGGACGATCACATGCGCCTGCTGGACACGGTCGTGAGGCTCGCGGCGGACGCGCTCGCCAACGCGATGCATCACGCAGAGGCCGAGTCGCACGCGCTGACAGATCCGCTGACGGGACTGCCCAACGCGCGCTGCATGTATCTGCGCTTTGAACAGGAGGTCTCGCGCGCCAACCGCACGAAGCGTCCCTTCCAGGTCATCATGCTCGATCTGGATGACTTCAAGAAGGTCAACGACACGTTCGGCCACAAGGTCGGCGACCAGATGCTGCGCGAGGTCGCGCGTCTGTTGCAGGCGCAGCTCAGAGAGTACGATTTTCTGGCGCGCTATGCGGGCGACGAGTTCGTCGCGGTCGTGCAGGAGCTGGTCGGCGATCAGGTCGACGAGCTGCGCGAGCGTATCGAGAAGACCATCTCGACTTTCCTGCTGCCCGTCAGCGGCGACATGTACGCGAACGTCGGCATCAGCGTCGGCCACGCGACCTACGGCGTGCACGGCGAGACGCTCGACCAGCTCCTGATCTCAGCCGATCAGGCGATGTACTCGTGCAAGTCCGATCACAAGCGCCGTCGTCGTCACAGCGCCTTAGAGGACGCGGAGACGCTGGTTGACCTGCACACCGGAAAACTAACTTCAACGGCCATCAACTAAACTTTTGCCCCAGAGTTTGAGAGTTATGAGCTATCACATTCTGCACCAATTCGACGAACAGTGGTTTGCTGACAACGGATCGAGCCAGAGCCCCGCGCCGTCGCGCCTCTTCGGCTCGCTGAGCGACGGGTCAGACCGGCGCGAGGCGGAGCGCAGAAGCGCTTCGACGCGCTGCTGGCTCTTCATCCTGGCCTCCCTGCTGGTCGCGTCCTGCGCGCTCTACTACGCACTCGACGCGCGCCGCCACGCAGACGACCTCCAGCGACGGCTCTCCGAGATGGAGACGAGACTGAAGAAATAAATATTTGGGCTTAGGGCTTTGGTCTTTGGTCTTTGTCTAAGGCCAAAGATCAAAGCCCTAAGCCCATCTTTTTAACCTTATTCTTGACAAACCCCGACGCTTCGCTTTCAATCCCCCATAAGTTGATTTGAGATTTCAGATTTCAAATCCATGTATCTAAAGGATGGAAAGCATGCCCGCTGCATCCGGCGAGGGACAGACCAGAGCCGCTCTCCTCATCGTGGACGATGAGGAGAGTGTGCGCCAGCGTCTGCAGGCCATCTTTGAGGAGGCCGGGTATCAGGTCTTCACTGTGGCGGATGCACCGTCGGCGCTGCGTGTGCTGCACAAAGAGCGTTGCGATCTGGTGCTGCTCGATGTCGAGATGCCGGATGTCAGCGGCCTGGCTTTGTGCCGTCTCCTGCGTGCGCAGGCCGGGACGCGGCAGTTGCCGCTCGTCGTCCTCTCCGCGGCAGATGACGAGGGGCGTAAGGTCGAAGCCTTTGCCGCAGGGGCGGATGATTACATCGTCAAGCCTTCGACGCCGCGCGAGCTGCTCTCCAGAGTCAGCGCGCGACTCGAAGCAGCAGAGCGCACGCGTGCTCTGGTCGGCAGCAATCGCGAGCTGATGTTTCTGGCAGACCTGGGGCGCAGCCTCCTGCGCGCGCTGGAGCCGGAACAGATCGTGCGGCGCGTCGCGGGCGCGACCTACGAGGGAACCGAAGCGGTGCTCTGCGCGGTCGCCGTCAACCCGCGCGGCATCGGCGGCGCGATCTGCGTCTTTGACCGCGAGGGCAGCGCCGAAGACGAATCTCATCTCTTCATCGAACGGCTCGAAGCCTGGCTCGCAGCACCCGATTCCACCCTCTCCATCTTTCTGGACGAGCGCGAAAAGTTTTTCCTGCGTGATGAGAAGCACGCGGTCGAATATCTCGCGCCGCTCTGTTTCGGCGGGCGCGCGCAGGGAGCTTTGATCGTCGGCTTTGACCGCGCCGAAGATTGCACAGAGTCTGTGCGTCGCCTGGTTGATGCGGCGGCGCAGCAGACGGCGCTCGCGGCTCATATCTCACTCCTCTACGACGAGGCGCGCGACGCCTCCATCTCTTACGCGACCGAAGAGCAGCGGCGCTTTACCGAAGCGATTGTAGACACGCTGCCGGTCTCGCTCTACGCGGTTGACCGCGACTTTCGCATCGTGGCGTGGAATCGCAATCGCGAGCTGGGCGGGCAGGGCATTCCGCGCGGCGACGCGCTGGGGCGCAACATCTTCGAGGTTCTGACGCGCCAGCGGCGCGACGTGCTCGAAGCGGAATTCAGGCGCGCATTTGAGACCGGCGAGATCGAGCGCATCGAGCAGGAGACGACGCAGGACAACGGCGCGAGCCAGCACTGGCTCATCAGCAAGATTCCGATGCGCAACGAGGCGGGCGAGGTGACGCACGTCATCACTCTGGGCGAAGAGATCACGGATCGCGTCGAAGCCAATCGCGCCATCGGGCGTGCGGAGAAGCTGGCGGCGGTCGGCCGTCTCGCGGCGGGCGTCGTGCACGAGATCAATAATCCCTTAGCGACGATTGCGGCCTGCGCCGAAGCTCTGGAATCGCGCGTCGCCGAAGGCGCGTTCGGCGCTTCGCCGGATGTCGAAGACCTGCAGGAATATTTGGGGCTCATCCGCGACGAGGCTTTTCGCTGCAAGACGATCACGAACGGCCTGCTCGACTTCAGCCGGACGCGCGCCTGGCAGCAGATGCCGGTCAATCTTTCGGATGTCATCAACTCGGCCGCGCGCCTGCTCTCGCACCAGCGGCGCGGCGAGGAGGTCGAGATCCGCGTCGAAGCAGACAAGTCCTTAGCGCTCGTCTCCGGCGACGAGGGGCAGTTGCAGCAGGCCGTCATCGCTCTTTCGACCAACGCCATCGACGCGATGCCCGAAGGCGGCCGCCTCACGCTGCGCACGCGCAACGAGAACGAGCACGTCCTGATCGAAGTCGCGGACACGGGCGTCGGCATCGCGCCCGAAAATCTGACCCGCATCTTCGACCCGTTCTTCACGACCAAAGAGGTCGGGCACGGAACGGGTCTCGGTCTGGCCGTCTGTTATGGTATTGTAACTGAGCACGGCGGTCGCCTGGATGTGCAATCCACGGTGGGCGTCGGCACGACCTTTACGATTTCTCTTCCGGCTACGCCGAGACCCCCGACAGACTGAGAGCAAAAGAGAGAGATTGAGTGAAACGACCCCAACACGAATCTTAGTCGCCGAAGATGAAGCCAACCTGCGACTCGTTATTCAAAAAGAGCTTCAGAGATTAGGCTACCGGGTGCAGGTCGCGTCCGACGGCGAGGCCGCCCTCCGCCTCCTCGAAGAGAGCAACGTGGACGTGCTCCTGTGCGACATCAACATGCCGCGCATGGACGGGATGGAGCTGCTGCGCCGCGTGCGCGAGCGCGCCAACCCGCCCGAAGCGATCATGCTCACGGGACACGCGACTGTCGAGACGGCCATCGAAGCGATGAAGCTCGGCGCGTACGATTACCTCTCCAAGCCTTATCACATTACTGAGCTGGACGCGCTGGTGCGGCAGGCCGCGGACAAGCGGCGACTGCGTGTGGACAATCAACGCCTGCGCGCGCAGCTCGCGCGCCAGTCGGCGATGCCCGACATCGTCTCCGAATCCGACGCCATGCGCGAGGTCATCCGCCTCGTCGAGCGCGTCGCGCCTTCGGACGCTTCGGTCCTGATTACGGGCGAGAGCGGGACGGGCAAAGAGCTGGTCGCGCACGCCATCCATCGCCTCTCCAATCGCGCCGATTCGTCCTTCATTGATCTCAACTGCGCGGCGTTTCAGGAGTCCCTACTGGAATCGGAGCTCTTCGGTTACGAGGCCGGGGCGTTCTCCGGCGCGAAGGGACGCAAGCTCGGCCTGATCGAATTAGCTGACGGCGGGACGCTCTTTCTGGACGAGATCACGGAGCTGCCGTTGCAGCTACAGGCGAAGCTCCTGCGCGCCATCGAGACGCGCTCGTTCTATCGCGTCGGCGCGGTGCGCAAGGTCGAGGTCAACGTGCGTATCGTCGCCGCGACCAACCGCAACCCGGATCAGGTCGTCGCCGACGGAGCCTTTCGCGCAGACCTGCTCTATCGCATCAACGGTTTTCAGATCAACCTCACGCCCCTGCGCGAGAGGCCGGACGATATAGAGCCTCTGGCGCATTACCTGCTCAAACAGCTCGCCGGGCCGACTCCGCCGGAGCTGACGCCGGAAGCGCTCGAAGCCCTGCGCGCGTATCACTGGCCGGGCAACGTGCGACAACTGCGCAACTGTCTTGAGCGCGCCGTGCTGCTCTCGGATCAGGGACGCATCACGCTCTCTGAGCTGCCGCCCGAAGTCGCGCGCCCCACGAGCTACGTCAGGCCGGGAATCCCCGCGCCCGCCGGCAGCCCCGCGAGCGTCGCCGCGCCCGTAGACGCATCGGGCGCGCCTTCATCCCTGCGCGAAGTCGAACGCCAGCAGATTCTCGCCGCGCTCGAACAGACCGGCTGGCATCGCGGCAAGACGGCAGAGATCTTAGGCATCTCGCCCTCGACGCTCTATCGCCGCCTGCGCGATTACAATCTCGAACGGCGAAGCTAAAAGCAGTTTCACGCAAAGGCGCTGGTGACGCAAAGGAAGACTTAGTTGCTTTCTTTGAGTCTTTGCGCCTTTGCGTGAGCTATTAATTTGACTGCACGGTCGAGCGTGACGGCGACGAAGATGAGCAGGAAGTATTGCAGCGCGAGCAGGTATCTGTATTCCGTGTGCAGGAGCGATTGCACGCAGAGGTAATAGACGGGAACGACGAGCAGGATGAAGAGCGCGCTGAGGTTCCTCTCTTTGAACAGCAGCCCGACGCCGATCAGAAAGAGCGGGAGCATGAGCGCCGTGATGAAGAGCTTCTGCACGGCCTTGAGCGGAAAGCCGGAAGCGGGCTGGAACGGGCTGCCCGCGATGACCGGGACGCGCTCCATCCGCAGCATCGAAGCCGCGCGCCGCGCCATCACGGACGCGAACCAGAGTGGATGCGCGCGGATGACCGCGAGGCCGCGCGCCCTGCGCGCACGCTCACGCTCGATGCCGTCCGGGTTGTAGAGCGAGCCCGCGTAATCCGCGCGCCCGGACTCGCGCGCCTCCTGCTGCAGGACATCCATGTCCGTCTGCGGCAGACCGAGCTCTCCTTTGCGGTCGTAATCCGCGATGCCCTCCAGCATCGTCACGCCTGAGCCGAGCGAGACCGGAACGAAGCTCCGAAAGACGATCCGGTTACGCAGGGTCAGCGGCGCGATGAGGAGCAGCCCCGCGCCCGCGAGCGCGACCGCCGCACGCCATCTCTGCCCGCGCCGGAAGACGAAGGGCGTCAGCGCGGCCATGAACAGCGGCAGCGCGAGCGCGTTCGGACGCAGCCAGCACGAGAGCCCCAGCAGCGCTCCGGCCGCCAGAAGCTTAATCCAGCCGCGCTCCTCTTTGGCCGCGCGAATGAAGAGATACACGGACATTAGAATCGGCAGGACGGCCAGCGAGTCCGGCAACAGCAGCAGCGAGTTGTAAGCCAGCTGCGGCGAGAGCGCGGCCATCACGCCCGCCATCACGGCGACTCTTTGGGACAGCAATTCGCGCGCGATGAGAAAGAGAAAGATGACGGAGGCTGCATCGCAGAGCAGTTGCCAGAGACGCAGGGCCGCGTCCGATTCTCCGTTGAACGCGAAGAGCAGCGCCGCCAACAGCGGATAGCCGGGCGGATGCGCCAGCACGTTCGCGTCCGACGGAGGATTCTGTCCGCGCACGAAGAGCCGCCAGTCTCCGCGCGCCAGCACGCGCGCGTCCGCCTTGTAAGTCAGCGTGAGCTGCGTCATCACCTGCTCGATGGCCGCGCGGTTCTGCTGCCAGACGAGGAGCCGCACGCCGACCGCGAGCAGAAAGATGAGAAGTAACGTGACCCAAAGTTTATGGCGCGCCGTCATGTTGGTCTGAGCGGATACTATAGCTCATTCCAGCTCATCTGAAATTTCAAATTTGAGATTTGAACTCCTTACAAGCACTTGCAGCGCAAGTCTCTTTCAAGCTAACGTCAAATGGCTGCGAGTGAGAAACTGAACTGACGGGAGCTTTCTTTAATTTATGGCTGTTGCCTCGCCGAGGCCGCCCGCGACGCCGACGCGCATGCCTTCCGCTGCGCCGACAGACGCGCGTGCGCTTCTGAAATCCGACGCGGAGCGTTGGGTCGAGCCTCTCAAGTGGGCTGCGCTCGCGGTCTTTATCGGCGTTCCTGTTTTTAGCTTGCTGGTGCAGTCGCTGGCGGGGCGCGTCGTCTGGACGATTGTGGTCGCGGCGTTGCCGCTCTTTATCGTGCTGGTCGGTTATCATCGCTGGCGACGCCTCTGCCCGCTCGCCTTCTTCGCGCAGATTCCAGTGCGGCTGCGCATTCCGGGGACGCGCAGGGCCTCCGAGTGGCTCGAAAAAAGATATTACTATCTGGCGTTCACAGTCTTTTTCTTCTCGCTCTGGCTGCGGCTCGTGGCGACCAACGGCGACGGCCACGCGCTCGGCATCTTCTTTATCCTGATCGCGCTCGCCGCGCTCGTGACGGGCGCGCTCTTCACTGGCAAGACCTGGTGCAACTACGTCTGCCCGCTCTCCTTCATCGAGAAGATTTACACGGAGCCGCACGGCCTGCGTAAGACGCAGAACTCGCAGTGCACGAAATGCACTGCCTGCAAAAAGTTCTGCCCGGACATCAACGAGGAGAACGGCTACTGGAAAGAGATCGAGTCGCGCGCCAAGCGGTTCGTCTACTTCGCCTTTCCGGGGCTCGTCTTCGGATTCTATTTCTACTATTACCTGCAAGCGGGAACGTGGAGCTACTACTTCGGCGGAAGCTGGACGAACGAGCCGGGGGTGATCTGGCGCGCCTTCCTGCCGGGGCATAATGCGCAGACGGCCGGCTTCTTCTTTCTGCCGGCGGTGCCGCGCGCTGTGGCCGCGCTGCTGACGCTCGCGTTGTGCGGCGCGGTCGGCTACCTGCTCTTCTCCCTGCTCGAAAGAGTGGTCGGCGGGTGGCTTGGGCGGCGCGATGCAGAGACGGACGGCGCGCGCGTGCGCCATGTGATGTTGTCGCTCGCGGCCTTCACAGCGTTCATCACCTTCTATACCTTCGCGGGCGCGCCGAGCCTCTGGAAACTGCCCTGGGTCTTTCCGCATCTCTTTCTGATTACGGTCGTCCTGACGGCGACGCTCTTCCTGATGCGACGCCTGCGGCGCACGCAGAAAGGGTTCGCGGAAGAATCCCTGGCGCGCAATATCATCAAGCGCTGGGCGTGGACGGACATCCAGCCGCC